>JASHSN010000643.1 GCA_030038695.1 Nitrososphaeraceae archaeon | reverse complement strand
TATCAATATTGTGAAATCTGATAATCACATGATTTCTATACTAATCCTTAGGAGCTTTCCATAAATCAGCAACAGGATTATCAGCTGAGAATTTGTCGTGGATATCTTTTTTTGTCATAGTCGTTATCAAATTATCATCACCATCAAATCCTTGAATTGAATATTTAGGAATATAATAATGCCTTTTTGCGATTAACCCATCTTTAACTTCGATAGAATCGGTATTAACGTTTTCAACCTTTCCTATATCTTCCCGATCGATTGATCTAACTTTTTTACCCATTACTTTATCCCGTTGTATTGTATCAGCCATCTTCGATATATTATCAAATACAAAATATATATTTATTATAGCGAATACGAATTTCAACTAGTAGTCCTCTAAAAGTGGGATCACTTGGTATGCCATCAGTCGACTAATGCGTTATCGACATGAATTATCACTAATATATATCAAGAGACGTAACAGATCCTGTGCGCTAAACAAGATCTTTGTTTATCAAAATATGTCAAACCAAGAGGACGATTATGGTCTCACATCGACCGGATGATTTATCTACCTTTATGGATAAAGTCGTCTCATCTGTAAATAGCAGTCAAATGGGTAAAGTCTTTGATGTGCTGTAGGGAAAATATTCATTATTCTCTTCATAAAAGTACCAGTGTTTATATGTACTTTCTTAAGAGTCGGGAACAAGAACTGCAGACTAGACTAAACGAATGGTTGAAGGAATAATACCCCAGTTAAGTGGTAGCAATGGTAAAGGCTAATTTTCCACATGTATAATGCGAGTTAAATTGTATAATTTGTAAACATCTGGATTTATAAACTAGATTTGTTCACTTGTCAGTGTGAATGTCAACAGTGGAAAGAATTCTAAAGAATTTCCAGATACACGAAAGACAATAAAGAAAGAGTTCTTAATTCCTTTTAGGAATCACCTAATGAACAGGCCTATTAGAATATTGGCTGTCGCTGGCAGTCTACGAGAAGGTTCGTATAGTACTTTGGCGGCAAAAATGGTGTTAGATTTATCAAAGAATCATGGTGCAGTAACGAATTTTCTTGATCTACGTCACGCAAAATTGCCTATATATGATCCAGATGATAGCTCTCAGAACATTCAGGAAGCGAGACAGCTAGTTGAATGGGCCGATGCATTTGTACTTGCATCCCCAGATTATCATGGTTCAATGTCAGGCGCCTTGAAAAACTTCCTTGATCATTTCTGGGAAGAGTTTGCTGGAAAAACCTTTGGCTATATTTGCGCATCGCATGAAAAGGGATTAACCGTAATGGATCAAATGCGAACGGCGGTACGTCAATGCTACGGATGGAGTTTGCCTTATGGGATTTCAATAGATGGAGAACAAGATTTTAACGATCATGGCGAAATCATCAATATCTTGTTAAACAGGCGATTAAGAATGCTTGCACGAGATTTGGTTGTTTATGGAAGTTTAATAAGAGGACAGTTTTTGCAAGATATCATAGAAGACGATTTATCAGATACATTTGCAGTAAGGTACAAATCATTACTGCAAGAACATGAAGGACTGGTTACTACTAAATGACTAGTATTATAGCTGCAATGCAAGATTCACTTCTGTTAATTGAATCATCAAAGACAGGTTGGAAAACTCACGAGTCTCTGAAAGGATGTCACCCACAATCTGTAACATTTGACCATCGAAATCCAAACCGTGTGTATTGCGGCACCTTAGGTGATGGACTATGGAAAAGTGATGATGCAGGGCATAGGTGGGATAGAATTGCAAAAGACTCCATATCCAGTAATGATGTTACTTCAGTTTCAGTTAGCCGGTTAGAACAGAAAAATAGAGTGTACGTGGGAACTGAACCCACTGCATTCTATAGGTCTGATGACGGTGGCGAATCTTGGCACAGAATGAGTACCCTTAACAATTTGGAGTCATCAAAATCATGGAGCTTTCCTCCTAGACCTTGGACTTCGCATGTACGTTGGATTGAATCAGACGTAAACATACCTGACTATGTTTTCATTGCAATAGAAGCTGGAGCTTTAGTACAAAGCCGTGATGGAGGCAGAACGTGGATAGATCGGGCTGAGCAAGGTCCATATGATACTCACACTCTGGGTACACATCAAAAGGCGCCTAAAAGGCTATACTCTTCTGCAGGCGACGGATATTTTGAAAGCTTTGATTATGGTAAGTCTTGGAATAGACCTACAGCAGGGCTAAAGCATCGTTACCTTTATGGACTGGCAGTTGATTCGGCTGATCCCAACACTATTGTTGTATCAGCATCTCAATCAGCTTGGCAAGGTCATTACATTGAACACGCCAATTCATTAGTATATAGAAGATCTATAGAGAATGATGGTCAGGGGGAATGGAAAGCAGTTTCAAATGGTCTTCCCCAATCAGAAGGAACAATTATTACTATTCTTGCCGCAAACCCAAAAAATAAGGGAGTTCTATGCCATTAACAACCGCGGATTATTTTGTTCTACTGATACGGGTCTTGCATGGAGAGAGTTAGATGTATCATGGTCAAAGGAATATCTTTCACAACATCCTTGGGCACTAGCAGTTAAAGGACAGGATTAGTCGCTCGGTTATTCTGTGTCCGGGCGCTTGTATAACCGGAGCTGTACGACGAACCGGAAGGTATATAGCTAAGGATGATTATATGAATGTATAATGAAGAGTGACAGAAGCCCAAAATTGAAGAGACGTTCGACACGCCATGTATTCGAAGTCACAGCAATAGCAAGCGAATTCGGTAACTCTGCTAAAATCATTGTTCCTAGATCATGGCTGGGGAAGAGGATCATAG
>JASHSN010000642.1 GCA_030038695.1 Nitrososphaeraceae archaeon | reverse complement strand
AGCCATAAATATAGCAATCTTCTACTATACGATGTGTGTCATATATATCTACTACATGTAAATAGTGTATAGAAATATCATCACATGTAAATAGCCAGCGTAATATTATACCTATTCTACCCATATGAAATACTTGACTGTGTTAGTGATAATAGTCGCATATCCCATTCTATCTGCTAAAGGGTTTATGTCGTCTGATGTTGGGATTCAAGATATTAAGCATAAATGCGATAAAGGCACTCTCTCATGTTATGCTCTAGGGTTAAAGACAGGACAAATTGATGGCACGCAGATGAAGCAATCTGGTTTCTTGTACTCCATTGTCGGAGGATGCAATTCACAACATTCGCCAAATTATTGTTATGGGTATCTTAGAGGTTTTGATAAAGGATTTGGGCGGCCAGCCACTGACACGGAAATTCAGAGGGTGGGTAAAAGCACTGGCGCTGACGCCGCGTCAGGAAATGTCACATTTAGTCCTCATATTGAGTGTACTGTTAATGCTTTGTTCTGTAAATCTTACTTAAAAGGATATCAGCAATCGTATGCTGCGAATATACCGTATAAAGCGGGATATGCTGATGGTACAAAATACGCACAGCAGCTGATTAAAGTATGTCATGAAGAAAAACATCCCAAGATCCCAGGCCATCACACGTCTGCATATGAAAAAGGATGGATGACGGCTTATAGCGATGTAATAGGGATGGCAAGCAATGATAACGGTACTTACGGAAATAATTGCAAGAAGTACTACTAGGCGAGATTATTTTGTAAGACTATTGCCACCGTATCCCTTTCTACAAGATGTTTGGATGAATCTAAGCAATTGCTAGTGATTGAAGAAAAGAAAAGAAAAGAAATGGAATATGATGAGAAGAAATTTCTGATCCTTATTTTAATTCCAGCTCTTCTTGTCATTGCCATCGTTTCAGGCGATGTAAAGATGTTTACTGAGGAGCTTGAATTTCCCTTACACTAAAATCCGCGATATCTACATCTGGTGAATTATCCCATCTGTATGTAGTGATTGGACCTCCCCAAGTAATTATTTGGTCTGGTGATCCTCCACATTCTTCTACGTCTTTCCCCCAGCCACCTGAATCCACAAAATCATTTACTTTCACCCAATTTCCGTTATCATCCGGATCAACCCAAATCTTCATCTTTACAGCTGTTGTTCCATTTTGCTGTATGTTATATATTATCATCTTAAATCCAACCCACTTGCCTATTATGGAGTCTGTCGAAGGTCTATATTGTGTAAACACATATGATACATGCCATTGTTCTTTGGCAAATCTAGTACCTCCGTCATAAGCCCAATCTGCATGATACGTAACTCCTTCGCAACCATCAGGGGCTCCAAATCCCGTGTGTTTTCCTCCTCTTGTAATCAATGTGAAATGTCCACCAACTAAAGACCCTGAATGACCTCGGACATCTCCACCTTGCTTGTTTAACTTTAGATATCCGGTTATCTCTACATTTTTCCAGTCGTTGGGTGATTGCATATATCCTTTTTCTGCCATCTGTTGCTGATTGAGGGTAGTGATTAAATCATGACGATAACCCGAAGAAGTAAATACATTGAACCGTATTTCTGTGGAAGATACCTTCCAACTTCCGTCTGGGTTTCTTGTTAATTCTGGATTACCTGTTGAAAATAAGGATCTGGGATCATGAGTGATATCACTCATGTTCATGAACCATTGTTCGCCGCCAGCTGCTGTAGGATAGATTTCCCTTATTCCAAACGGATCTACTAAATTGTTACTGTAGTTAGGTGATCCATTAACTGTCATAGGAACATCGCTAACAGTGGGAGGAGGTTTAGCTGTTAGGTTTATCTCTACGGGCGTATTAAGGTTCGTTTGGATTGTTTTATTATCATGCGGTAGGAGCATTTGAAGTTTGAGGTTGAGGTGCTGCACCACTGAATCCATCAACATTTAATTTAGCATATGGATTTATACTCACAACTGCAACTGAAAATAGGAGTATTGTTATCGGAGATATGGCTATTGTTCTTCCTATGAGATTCTTTAATTTGATCATTTGATATTATCCTGCACCTTTTCATATGAGAGTACATCCGTCAACACAGAGTTTGGTAACCTGGTGCATGACTTTTGTTGGTACTATTTTGTATGCTAAGTACGACTACGATTATTATCCTTATTACATCTGATACAACGATAACTGGTTTCATCTAGAAGACGCTGGAAAATTCAGTATTTATTGTACGGCGTGTTCTGTACTAGTATTTGTAATCATTTTTTTTGAATAGAAGTATCAGTTTACAACATTGCTACTACAGATAATACCTTATTGAAAAGTTCATTACGTGAATTGTTCGTCTCGTCAAAGATGTATAAAAAATAAAAGAAAGGAAAGTTTTTTGTATCAGTTTTCTTGTAGTTACTCCCTTTGTTATTGTCACGTGTATAGAGGAGTTCCTTTGAAACTTAATGATTTTAGGATATCTTGATCATGCTTTACTACTACTGCAGGGAGTGGCACATAACCTAGTTTTGCCGCCAGCTTTTGTCCATCAGTTATTGCCCATGATATGAAATCAACAAGGGCTTTTGCTTGTGCTTGATCTAACCTAGGATTTGTGCTCATATCTTTGTATAGAAGTAAGTATGTGGAGGTCGCTATAGGGTATGTGTTTGGTCCAGGAGAATTTAGCATTTGTACTTTGGTCCATGACTGATCGCCTGCTGGTAGATGTTGAGCTATCGGTGAATTGCTTACTGCTGCATGAGTTGAGTTTAATGACGGTGCTATAAAGTTGCCTGCTGAATTCTTTATGAGAGCATAAGGAATATTGCTAGTAAGCGCATAGTTGAGTTCTACGTATCCTATGGTATTAGGTGATCCTTTGATAGCATGTGCGACACCTTCGTTACCTGGTGCACCTATCCCAGTTGGCCATGGAACTGACTTTGACGTCCCAACTGTCTGATTCCATGATGGACTATGACTAGAGAGATAGCTTGTCCAAACATATGTTGTCCCTGATCCATCTGATCTGTGAACTACTACAATGTTAGTATTTGGCAGATTTACTCCTGGATTTAGTGTTTTTATCTGTGGAACATTCCATTTTGTTATTTTACCTTGAAAGATGTCAGCAAGGACTGGACCTGTAAATTTCAACGTCTTGGTTGGAATTCCTGGTATGTTATACGCTGCTACTACTGACCCTATAGTTTCTGGGATCTGGACAGCTCCGGGAGCTGCCTGTCGTTCCTTAGCACTAAGAGGCCATCCGAAAATCAGTTGATATTTGTTGAGTTCTAGACTTACTATATCTGAACGATAAAGCTAAGCCAAACCTAACCCATCTTGTTATTCGTAGTGATATCTG
>JASHSN010000641.1 GCA_030038695.1 Nitrososphaeraceae archaeon | reverse complement strand
ACTCCGACATCAATACAATATTTGTTGACTCAATTTAATCAAACTATCTGCCTTCATGAAAGAAATTGTCAGCAACTTTCACATGCACATATACCTATAAGCGTTGCTAACCTGATAACAATCCTATGCAGCTGCTCCTGTAACTTGCAGAACGAATAAAGCGCCTTTAGTAAGATGCGTTCCAAGGGAAAATAAATGGCAGGACATGCAATGTACTTTTGGTATACAATACGAACACAAAAAGATGGAATACGACATGGGTGCGACGGATTAGCAGCACACACCAGTAGGCAGCTTTTTCTTGAAAATTCTGTGGAAAAACGTGGCATTCACTCAGGAAAAGGGCGACTACTGTATATACACAGCATCTGACCGTAATCTGGCCGTCATCTGACAATTATCTGACTGGTGACCTGCACTTTCGCATTTCGTTATAGTTCCCGCAGGGCATACGTTGTCTTCACATTGTGCCCAGCAGCTGGATATTTTTCCGCTTTGATGGAAATTACCTCTATATTATCGGTAGTATAGCCGACTACGCCTATGTCTGCGTCCGGTAGTGTTTGTGCGTGCTAGGTGGAATTCCGGTCTGTCTACAGATACTATTGTCGGCGAAGGCTATGGCAAAGACTGCGATATCGACATACGTCTGCAAACCGTCGCTTACAGGCTATTTGAGATTTTGTAAGAAATCAGCTGCTGAACTGGCTTGCATCTCCAGTTTTAAGAGAAATGAGAAGTATATCTTTATAACATTCCTTTATGTTATCGAATAAGTTTAGTATATGGTCGGCGGAGTACCCGTAAAAAAGATATTGGCAGCAATTGATCGATCCAAATATAAGGAAAAGGTAATTGCCTATGCAATTTCCCTGGGAAAGGCATGGGGAGCAGAAGTAACAGCTATCCATGTTATTGATCCTGGTAGAGGTATACCGGGCGGCAGAGTCAAAGAGAAGGAAAAGCAGAGAGAAGAAGAAGCAGAAAGACCGGCGGAAGATTTACTCAATGAGGCTGAACTACAGGCAAAGAAAGAAGGAATTAACCTAAGAAAAGAAATTGTTGAAGAATCTGATACTGTTGAAAAAGCACTTATTGACTATGCTAAGAAAAATAATATCGATGTTATATTAATTGGTACTGCAGGTATGAGTGCAGCAGAAGAGGTATTTATAGGAAGTGTAGCAAACACTGTTATACATCACGCACACTGCCCAGTGTTTGCGATACGCTGACACGTTCAGATCTGTATGTTGTGATGTACGACCCTTAACAAGAGAGTGCAAGGGGACGCGATAATGCCTTGGGTACTCTGTCACCGCTTTCAATCCTATAATAGTTCGATTCAAACGCGTAAAAAAAGTGAAATCGGTGTGTGTACTGCTGCACGATATCGCTACTCATTCTCCGAGACTCTTTCAATCCTATAATAGTTCGATTCAAACTATCGTACGATATCGCTACTCATTCTCCGGTCTTCTAGATCGATCCTCCTGGCAGTATTCTTGATTCAAAATCCACAAGCAAAGTTACACGACTTTGGAAGTCTTGAACGTAAGTTACGTCTAATAAGAGGTACTAAACCCGGTATTATCACCTTTTCAGAGTCTAAAGTTTCATCTTTAAAAGATCCTAGTTCCAAGACGAATTATCTTTTAAACAGACTGAAAGTTAGATGTATCTCTCGTCAAGATGCATCCAAAGAAGGGCGTGATTACAATAAACATGGACCCACTTATGCGGCAATGGATAACATGTATAGTTATTCGGATCAGGAATAATCAAAAAGGCAAATAAAAGAAGGGAGCCAAATAGGATACCGACGATGCGGGAACTTTGTTTTGTATTGTAACAGAACCCCTTTATGGTTCTAGGACGTACAAAGACCAACATAGCAATAAGACCAGGAACTATAGGTAAGTAGGAAATCGCTGAGACTGATGATAATTGGTCCGCCGTAACTTCGTCTGTCGTAAATACTAAAGTCCCTATGAATATTAGAGCCGCTATAATAGCAACTAATAGCAGCCAAACTTTGACTTTGAATGAATCTCTGTTAGCCATCAACTATGGACTTTCCAATTTGATTGACCCATCGATCTTAGCTTGAAGGGCTGCCTTTGCCAAGGCCCTATTATAGACGGCGTCATGTTTCTACCATCAACGTTATGACGATAGTCAATATTGATATTAACAATCTCGTTTTATCTTCATTTCTGATTTGGCTTTAGCTCTCCTGTGGACCTGTTCTGAGTTTGGACTTGGCAGGTATCACCTACACATTTTCCTCCATCAGTACTATTACTTGAATTCCCAAGGATTTGAGTTTGGTCTTGGACCTTACCATTATGTTCTAGGATAACGCACTCCTTCGTTTCAGGAAATGTATAGACGTAGAGCGTTGTATAAGGCGATTTGCACGTGTATTTTTGATGTTGTTGGTGATGGGTATGAGTAGCATTAATTGTGGTTACAGAAGTTAGCAAGATACATATTGTTATGAATACGAACAATATCGATGTCATGTCATTTCCCCATCAGATGCCAGATACAGTAGCCGACAAATATTAGGACAATGATTCCCACAGTAGTGACGTATATTCTAACTTCATTCCAACGAGCATGGGTCATTTCTTTACTCTATATCCTTCTCCAACCTGTCTTCTCAAACTTCTCAAACATCCGAAACCTTTTTGCAAGTGGAACAGAATTCCATCCGGCATTCCAACCTTTTTAGGAATGTATGAGTCGAATGAGCAATCACCAGCCCTATATTCATTTCATAGTTATCTCCATGAATATTCACTTGACTTGATCTCCCTTGTTGCAATATCCTTCACCAAAAAAACACGTATTGCAGGTTCAGATAACCCATTGGTAGAAGTAGAGTACAAAGGAAAGCAAAGTAATGTTATTCTTACTACACAAGGAGTAAGCACATTGAAAATATTTGAAGAATAAAAAGGTAAAGCTGATCCAACCACCTAAGTACCAAGTCGAGTTGAATCACATGGTGTTATCTATTCGATATCAACTCCTGTTTTGAGGCTTCCTTTATCTTATTTACATAATCGTCCTCACTAATTGATCCGTAGCAATCTGATTCGTCAATCTCTCGATTGATGCGTTTCAAACCCTCCAATGA
>JASHSN010000640.1 GCA_030038695.1 Nitrososphaeraceae archaeon | reverse complement strand
CAATAGTTATTTGTGCAACACCTGAAATCCCAGGATCTTCATTTATGTTAATTGCCCTATTGAATGTAGACCCATCATCTAAGCTCTTTGTAAAGAATATCTCAGAGTTTCCATAGGTATTATCACTCCAAACTACATATACGTTATTTTCATAGGCGGATATGGATGGAGAAATCGATCTCGCGAGATTGCTGCTTATGACGGATACTTTACTAAAAGTGTGTCCTTCATCTAAGGTCTTTGCAAAGAACGTCTCATAGGTGCCAATGGAATTATCACTCCAAACTACATACACGGTACCCATCTCAGATACAGCTACTGCAGGACTTTGAGAATTTGCAGGATCGTTACTTAGGTTTACTGGTCTGCCGAACGTGTGTCCTCCATCTAAGCTCTTTGCAAAGAATACATCGTAAGTTTGAGTTTGGTTCTCGGTATTCGATGGGTCGAAATCTGTATTATTCTTGTGCGACCATACTACATACACAGTATCATTTCCAGATACGGCTATGTTTGGGAAGTTAGACACACCCTTAACATTACTGAGTATTATTGACTTATCGAAGCTAGCTCCACCGTCCAAACTCCTAGCAAAAAGTATATTGTAATTTCCTGGCGAATTATCAGCCCATACTACATACACATTGTTTTTTCCATTTGTTGCTATCCTTGGGAGATATGAAAGACCTGGATCATTACTTAAATTCAAGGGCTTGCTAAAGGTATTTCCACCATCTCTACTTTTTATAAAAAAAATATCAAAATTTCCTAACGAATTATCAGCCCATACTACATACACTATATCTGCAAATGCAGCTATGCTAGGAGTTTCCGAATCTTTTCCAATACCCGAAGTTAGATTTACAGGCTTGCTAAAATTATTACCTCGATCAGTGCTCTTTGCAAACATTATTCTATCAGTACCATCGTGGTTTTCTTCCCATACTGCATACACATTATTTCCAGATGCAGCTAATCTTGGACCTTGTGATGTGACATTACTGTCGCTAAGAGCAATTATTTTTGTCCAGTCCTTTATTGCTATCCTATTGAGTGTTGGTGGTATAGTTTTTGTATTCTCTTCTTCTACATTAACAGAAAGCGGGTTTGCTGTGAGTTTTATATCTACATTCTTAACAGTCCCATTTCGTAGAAATTTAACGATAATAATATTACCCGCAGATTTTGTAGACTCCAGGTAATTGAGAATATCTTCAAAACGTTTGACAGGATGTCCATCAATTGCTATAATTATATCGCCCATATGTTTAACAGTAGTTGGCTGAAGATTGACTTTGGCTGCGGGACTACCGGTCTGAACTGAGGATATGATTACTCCTTTGTAATTCATCGGAAGTCCTGAGCTCCGTTCCAGGTCAGGATTAAGACTTACTCCAGTTATACCGAGCCAAGGATGAATATAGGTTCCATGTGCTATTAGTTGCGGCACAATTTTCTTTATAATGTTTGAGGATATTGAATAAGAGAGTTCTGAGAATTGATTTGCATATGCTATTGCAGTATTTATTCCAATAATTTCTCCTCGCATATTTAGAAGAGGTCCTCCGGAATTTCCTGGATTGAGTGGCACATCTGTCACAATGACATCAGGGATTGAAAAGCCAGTCTGATTGCTTGGAAGCAGCACCCTGAGACCACTGATTATTCCCTGAGTCATCAAATTTTGTAAACCAAATGGACTGCCAATAGCAGCTACCTCCTGTCCTACCTGAAGTAGTGAGGAGTTTCCTAATGTTAAGGGAATAAGTCTTTCATTAAAAAAATTATCTGCAATTTGTAATACAGCAAGATCTGTAGAGGGGTCGATCCCTACGACTCTAGCCTTAAATGTATTTCCGTCAGCAAACTCTACATCAACTATTTTATGTCCTTTTATTACGTGATCATTGGTGACAATATGCCCTTGATTATCGTATATGAATCCAGAACCAGATGCTGTGGTCTCACCCACGAGTGCGTTATCTCTAACAGTAGTTGCATTAGATTGGCTTGTGATCTGAACAACAGAATTTTCTGTACTATTGAATAAATCAGTCAAGAATGATGGTATCCTAGTGGGATTAGTGTAGGTATTATTATTCACTTCCTTTATTTTCTGTCCCTCTACTGATAAAATACTGTTATTTTGGATTAATGATAATATGATAATCACACAAATATTGACACATATAATATCGAAAGTACTATAGTTTAGATAGCTTTCGAGCTGTTTAGCCATAACTCCAACACACTGAATAGAAAAATTGGTTCTGTTGAATCATCAGGTGTTTTATTCCAATATCGTCAAACGAAAAACCTCTTCTGTACGGTTTATCAGGATCTGCATCAGACGATGCAAGGTACATCTCACCATCAACAGGATCAGGTACGCCATGACCAGAATAATAGAAACTAAGTCATCAAGGTTATTTCTTTTATCATCAAAAAAATCACATATTGCATCTCTTACCTTTTCTCCTTTGACTTCATCTACTATCTTGTTTTTATCAGAGATCTCATATCCTAGTGAGGTTAAAACCTTGTAAACCTCCGTTCCATCATTTTTGCAAAAATCCAATTGTTGAAGGCTGGTATAATCACTAATGCCAACTACTAACGCATTCCTTTGAGCCGCTCTACCATTGGCACTCATTTGATAAAACTAGGTAGGATACATGAAAATATCTTGACTTAAGAACTTTACTTAATTTCAGAGAATTAATGCTATCGCGTGTATAACGAGTGCAACGTAAATAATGAAGCTCGAGACATTAACTGAAAAATCACCTTGTTATATCCAAC
Organism: Nitrososphaeraceae archaeon; assembly: GCA_030038695.1. Lineage (GTDB taxonomy): Archaea > Thermoproteota > Nitrososphaeria > Nitrososphaerales > Nitrososphaeraceae > Nitrosopolaris. Next base: position 307 of record JASHSN010000640.1, on the reverse strand, counting down.
AGAAGAAGATTCTATAATTAGAATCTCGTAAATAGTTTGTTAACAATCAGATTGATATGAAGGCCGCTAGAATTGTTAAAGTAAATGAACCGTTGCAAGTTCAAGAACTTCAAACACCAACACCGAAAGGAACACAGGTTTTAGTCAAAGTACAGTCTGCTGGCGTATGTCATAGCGATGTCCATGCTTGGGAGGGCTATTATGAAGGTATAGATGGGCAAAAATTAACAACTACAGAGAGGGGTGTAAAATACCCTCTTACTCCTGGACATGAGGTTTCAGGTGAAGTAGAGACTTTAGGAGAACA
>JASHSN010000639.1 GCA_030038695.1 Nitrososphaeraceae archaeon | reverse complement strand
TGGGGTATGGATGCCACTCTCAGTAACTGAATCTGGAGCATTGGAAAAAATAGAAGTAGCAATTATAGCACCAATTATCACTGAAGCTATTACAAACTTTGTTCTCGGAGTCATAGGATCAAATAGTAAAAACAGTAATTGTATATAGAATATTACAGCTGTGGAATATGCATAATTTGAATACTATATGCAGTTTTAGCGCAGTTGCACGGATTGCTTAGTATATTTATTCATTATATTTATTATTGTTATGGACATCTGCTTAACTTACAATTTCTGCTTATTCGTATATCATGCTGATAAAGACCATAATCCTGAACGATTCAAAGTCTATTTTTTTTGTTTGGCCAATACTTATAGATCGGAGCGTGTCTATTGCGTTAAATTTGCGCGCTATTCTTAAATGAGTTCTTTAATATTCATGTTGTTAAAATGTTGGAAAATAAGGTTGCAATAATTACAGGAGCAAGTAGTGGTATAGGGTATGCTACATCATTAGCACTGTCAAAAGCTGGGGCAAGAGTGGCAGTTGGAGCAAGACGTACAGATAGGTTAAGAGAGCTTGAAAGGCAGATTATCAAAGACAATGGAGAAATTTTAACTCAAAAACTCGATGTTACAACCAAATCAGATTGTGATTCATTTGTTGAGGCAGTAGTTAGAAAATGGGAAAAAATCGATATTTTAATTAACAATGCTGGTCTAATGCCCCTAAGTCTTTTCGTAAATAGGAAAGTGCAAGAGTGGGAAAGGATGATTGATGTAAACATCAAAGGAGTTCTATACTGCACTGCTGCAGTAATTCCGTATATGCTAAATAAAAACTCAGGCCATATAGTGAATATCTCTTCGGTTGCAGGAAGGATAGTATTTGCCGGAGGTAGTGTCTACTGTGCGACAAAACATGCCATTACCGCATTTAGTGAAGGATTAAGAAAGGAATTAAGCCCAAAACATAACATTCGGGTTACGTGTATTGAACCTGGAGTTGTATCAACGGAACTCCTGGAATCAATAACAGATGAATCCATGGCAGGATTTATACAAGCATCAAGGAAAATGGAAAATCTACACTCAGATGACGTGGCAAATGCGGTCCTATATGCGATACGAACACCAAGTCATGTTAATGTAAATGAGCTATTAATAAGACCCACGGCTCAGGAACGGTAATAAACCGTCGCTATCTTGTGAAACCATGAGTAAAGACCTAATTGCGCAGACTATTGGGTTCTCATTAGTTAGTTTATTGATTTGACGGAAAAAGCGAGACTACATCAATGACAACATTCGATGTTGATGCTATGAGCCATGATGAGATTCTCCATATAGGATTTGATGATACTGATTCTACACGTGGAAGATGCACTACGCATCTCGCATTTAAAATTACAGGATATTTATTAAACGATTCAGATACAGAGTTCCTCGACTATCCGTTACTGGTAAGGTTAAATCCCAATATCCCATTAAAGACCAGGGGTAATGGAGCTGTATGTCTAAGAGTTAAGGTAAGAAACCACAAAAAAATAATTGAAGATATAACACAACTCATCGAAGAGGGATCAGCCATAGACGAGGGTGCAAATCCTGGCATTATGTTTTTAAATGGAGGGTTAGTCCCCGAAGCAGTTAAGGAATTTGGTAGGATTGCAATGTTTGATATACTAAGTAAACAAAAGGCGGAAAAAATAGCGAAAGAAAATTGCATCCCATACTTCGCTTTTGGAAATGGTCAAGGCCTGGTAGGTTCTTTAGCTGCAATTGGCAGTTTGGAAGATGGAGATCACACATTTGAGGCTATAGCATACAGAAAATCCAAGAATTACGGGACAACACGAAAGATAGATGTGTCCAGAGTAATTCAGTATGACAAGAGAACGTTTCCAAATACCTTCAATAACTATGATCAAAACCACAGACGTATGTTGATTGCTCCCCATGGTCCAGATCCAGTCTTTTGTGGGATAAGAGGTGAGAGTCCGGAGGTTGTAGTTTCAACGTTAGAATGGTTACAAACCGAAGAGATCTTGGATGGATATATGGTCTTTCGTTCAAATCAAGGAACAAATATGCACTTGCAAAATGAATTGAAGTTATCAGCAATCAGAGTCTACATGGCTGGTTATGTACGCGGTAAGGTCATGAGAAAACCCCAAATCATACAAGGAGGGCACGTATTTTTCGGAATTGAAGATTCAGATAGCTTTACTTGCATGGCCGCAGTATATGAACCAACCGGTCTGACAAGTATCGCTTCACAAATGGAAATAGGGGATGTGATCGAGATAGGATGTGGTGTCCGAAAAGGAACATGTAATCGTCCTCCCACTTTAAATGTGGAATACATCTATATCTTGAAACTAGCACAGGTATATGCTCTATCCAATCCGCCGTGCAAATATTGTACAAGAAAAATGAAATCAGAAGGAAAGAACAAAGGATTTCAATGTGATAGGTGTGGCTACAAAGACAGCAATGCCAAAAAAATACCAATCCTCCAGAATAGAGATATTATGACAGGACTCTATGTTCCGACACCGAAATCTCATAGGCATTTAACCAAGCCAGTCCATAGATATGGCATGGAAAAAAGGTCATCATGCTCTAATCCAGGATCAAAATTAATAGCAAGATGGTTTTTTGCCTCCTCTTGAAATATTAGTAGCGGGGGGTTGATTTGAACTTGCGGCCACGTGCTAAATGCACAAGTGGAAACCGCTCTGCGGGTTATGAGCCCGCCGGGATCACCTCGTCTCCTATTATAAGGATCTGGCTTCCCCACCCCGCTGACAGCATCCTCTGCAACGGAATAATATAACCTTTTCTTTCTCCTTCACGGCTCTTGGTTGCGTTTGTAGCTTTCAATATGACTCTCCCGTATTGGGTCATCTACACTCATAATTTGGGGTCGTACACAACAAGTGTTCTGCTAACCATACAGAGTTGTAAAATGCCTTACATGTCTTTCAACAAACTGCATGTGCTCTCATACTTGTTGCGTAAATGTCCCACAGTGTGTAATTTATTAACTACTTCTAAGCACACACAGCAACAGTAGTACATAATATGCGCTTTCCGATATGCTAGAGCATATGATTTCTCGATGAGATTGTCCTTGGAATAGTTTTAGTGGGGTAATAGGTATGGTGCCACTTCAATTATTATTAATGTTGCAGCAATTACCACCAAAATAAAAACATGTTCACGTGTTAATTTCATGTGATTCTCGATTATTTATGCGTATCGCAATATATATTCGTTAAAGTTAGTTCTACCAGTTATCTGGCCATGATAGAGATGACAAGTTTATTGTGCCTTATTATTACATATAGTTTGCGTCATACTCAAGGAATTTTTTAAATGAGATATAATGAGGTTGGTTCTTTTCTATTACCTGTCAGGATTCAGCCATATTCTGGAAGAGCTGGCATGAGAAAGACGGTCATTTGAAGCGATTTTTTACAGCACAAAGTGATATCTTTGCGCTCACAGGATGATGCCTTCTGACTTCTTTTTCCGAAACCTGTTCTACTATGTACCAGTAAACTTGTAGGAAACAATACCAATATTTTCAGGATGATCATGCATGAAAATATTGATTGTCGTATTGTGGTATAGCACGCGTTGGGGTATTGTGCATATAAGTGAATGATGAAATGAATGGTCAATAGTTTTGTTGGATTGTATTTCGATTATGTATCAGTTGAGTATGGCATAGTATTATCTATAATGAAGCTTCACGACAAAATTCTTATGGTAAATGATAATAGTCCAAAGTTAATGGGATCTATAGAATTGCTCAAACTGTCGCATTTTAACTGCCTTATTTTAATTTGATATCGACAATGGCGTAGTGGACTATATCGTGTTCGTAAAAGTAAGATTGCCAACAATCCCAGTTCATATAGCCTGAACTTACAAACTGACTCTTTCGATTGATTACCTGCCGGGACAACAACTAGTGGCTGTAATCATTTTGTATTTCAACATTCAATAGAAAATAGCATTTGAAGTTGTATCTAACACTGAAAAGACTAATAGGGAGTTTCTTCTAAATGCATATTGACTTTGGGCGAATTACATTTAGCTCATAAGAATGAAGAAAAAAGGAAAACAAGGAGGATCGGTGGTGCATAAGCCAAGTCAGGACGTTTTTAACGTTAAAGGTGTCCGTCAAGTATGGTCTGTGAGAGGCACAAAATTATGATGTCTAAATACTGTGTTGGACAGGTCTATTGTATGGACATACTGTGGGAGACCTACAGGGAATCAAGCAGGACGTTTCTAAATCGCAGGAATGAAAAACTTGAAAAATATCCGGGAAGCCTTAAAATGAAATTCTGTGTGTGGTGTCAAAAAAAATTAGATGAGTATAAGTTACACGGATTCTCTTAAGTAATGTCTCACGAAGATCAAGAAAATCAATCTGGCGCAGATACCCTGCTAACACTATCAAACATTCAATACCTTGTAGAGGGATTAGATTCGTTATTACAAACTACTCTCGATGGATATAAACGGGCAAAAGTCATCAAGTTAAGAGACGAACTATCATCTTATATTAGTAATATGTTTAGTGACTAGGGACTAGCCATCACATTGAGTTCATGGTGGTGAAGTAAATATAATTGACATGTAGAATAGTCGCATCAATCCATATGGCCATATGGTATTAAGGTAATGATGACCAAATCATGAAAATAGGTGGTGGGTAATGAATACTGCTTATAACAGAAAAAGTAGCGAAAACAATTGAGTTCTATTTTAATGGGTAGGACAATCACGTTATTTCGAATAGTAGCTTCATAAAACAAACAGACTTCCTTTCGATACTCATAGGATAAATCAGACTCGATATTTAATCGAATGTTTTTTGGCATACAATATCTAGATTCTTTTATAAAGTCAATAACTGAGTTCAGGGGAACTAGAATTAACAAAACTAAAAAGTAAAGGAACTACTAGTAATGTACTTTACTAGTAGTGTGTAAACTATGTCCCAACGTTTGTTGGTTCTACGTATGAATAGAAGACAGCATGCACGTCGGTAGCTAGTAACGATTGCAGCGTAGATTAGAAAAAGTTTGAAATAATATCTCTGAAAAATAAGGATAATAAGACAGTTGTTAACAATTTTCGTGAATACTTGCAACATGCTGAGAAAAAAATGATAGAAAGATTGGAGATCGATATTTATAATTCATCACATGGTATATAATATCGTTCATTAACAACAGAACATGTAATGCCGGGCGTAATACATAAAAAAATAGATAGAAAAAAAAATAAAACTCATGCTTATAGTTCGATTAGATCACAAAGCAAAAAATATGCAAAGGCCGAAAGGCGGAAACGAAATAAACCAAAGGCATAGTGAAAAACACTGTTTAATAGACATTATCACCAACTATTTACTTTAATAATATTAAGTTATAAAAGAGATACAATATCAAGTATCAAGATAACATTAATCGTACGAATAATAGTATTATTATCTATAATACTGTTAACTTCTAGTTTTGTACTTTAAATCCAAAAACTACCATCTTCTAGTTTTGTTGGTCAGCCTGGAATTTCCTTTGAATAAGTAATGCTTGCTCCCGGATGGATAAGGTCTCCTATTCCAAGGGGAACAGGAAAGCATACCTCATTCGATGCCAGCTTAGCATCCTGCTGGAGGCTGGAGCAGTCACAACTAAGATGATCTTGTCATCACGTTGGTCTGCTATATGTCCTCAAATTGTCCACTCAATGTCAGCCAAAATCAGAATATTAACTTCTATAACTTTTTGCGTGTGAAGCTGAACAATATCCACAGTAACCCACAGTACTTGTTCTTTTATGACACACGCATTCACATCTAGAGCCAAATCCTGACGAAAACCTTCTCATATACTATATTGTTATCTTTACACGTATTAAAATACCTTCATTTTCATGTCAAAGATGAGCACCACATGAAATTGAGATACCTGCCTTCAGCTATTCCATTACCGAAACACGTCTGAAGTGCTAGTATAACTTGAATAGCCGACCTTTGTTCTAGGCCCAAACCCGACCGCCTAAACGTAATTTGTATTAGGCAATTTCTATTTTTCCTAGAACTTTGTTTTCCAACATTATACCTGATAGTATTACCTAAATCACCATTTTTAAAACCGCTAAAATTATAATGGTAACAATGGTGACTATAGCGGCTGCCATCGACCCAATTTCTTTAGTACATTGAAATATATCTATTTATTATGCGCAAATGCTATAGTAAATACATCTACATAAAACAACTATCTAATTCATTTTCAAATATGCGGCCAAGAAGCAAGATTTATATCTTTAGTGTTTGATGCACAGCAAATAGTTCAATTGTTATTTCTCAAGCTCTCACATACATCATTTTTCAGGCGAAATGAAACTATGTTTGAACATCGTACTGGCCATGAATCAAAAAAAAATTTTGCTAATGAAT
>JASHSN010000638.1 GCA_030038695.1 Nitrososphaeraceae archaeon | reverse complement strand
TTCTCGTACATTTTTATATTTTGAGAAAAGTGATCTCACTTGCACTGGACTTCTCACAGCAGCAGTAGCCAAATGCTCTCCTTATACCTTGTACAACGTCGACGTCTATATAAATTACCATGGACAATTTCTTTGAACAGTGGGGAAGATTGCCATTTTGTCTTTCTTTAAAATTTGGTTTTTTAAATATTATAAATTTTGAAATAACTTCAAGGTCAAGCCGGATCATGCTTTAGAACTAGTGAGATCAAATCTGAAATGTTTTCGAAATTACCAATTTCCTCTAAGCGATGAGCATCGCTACCCAGATGGAATTTCACTCCAAATTGCTTGAAAAGAACTGTCCACTCACGTGGTGGTCTGTGATACTTGGCGTTAATTTCTATTATCTTTCTATTTTCAACTATTAACGAAGCCAAGTCTTGGACTTCACACAATTCCATTTTAAATGTACGTTCCGGCGCGATATGCCCTATAACATCTACATTTGGATTATTAATGGCAATTCTTAATGCATTCAACCATATATCTTTGTCATTATACAAAGTATGAAAACTTGCGATTAAAAAGTAGTCTTTGCTGTATTCTTCAGGGCAGTTAATAGAACCATCTGCAAGAATTTTTGCCTCGAATCCTGGTATTATTTTCAATGAACTACCTTTACTCAGCAACTCTATCTCACTCAAATATTCGGGCATCCATCTTGAAGTCTTTCCGACATGTTCCGTAAAAGCGATAGTGTGTAAATTCAACTTCTCCGCACGTCTTACTACGTTTGCGATCGTAAGATCAGGTGATGAATGATCATTGTAATTGCTATGAATATGGTAATCTTCTCGTAGGTTCACGGCATTCATTAGCGACGCTTGTTATAAAAAATATTAGTTTTTGTATAAATGCTTATAAGGTATATTCTTTATACGAGTGTACCATTTGCCCAGGTCGACGACAGTCCTAGTTCCGGGTGCCGCAGCTCCTGCAGGAATAAACACGATAAAGTCTTTGAAGATGGCTGGTTTTGGAGGGAAAATTCTTGCTACCGACTCCAGCTCATTGTGTGCTGGTTTCTTGATGGCCGACGCAAATGAGGTAATTCCTGAAGCGGACGACCATTCTTTCGTGGATATATTGTTCAAAATAGTAAAGATGTATCAAGTTGAAGTTCTGATGCCATCATCGGGTTTCGATATTTACCCTTATAGTGAAAACCGAAAACAGCTTGCAGAGATTGGAGCTGAAGCGATTGTAAGCGACAGGGACAAGCTAGAAATTTGTCGTGACAAAATGTTAACGTTCCAAACACTTGGTAATAGGTTTGTGCTTCCATTCACTACTACTACGCCAGATAAGATAGATAGCTTTCCGGTACTCGCTAAACCTCGGTTTGGGAAAGGGAGCCGCGGCATAGTTAAAATCGATGATGAATCCGATCTTAGATACATATTATCTAAACGAGACGATCTAGTTTTTCAAGAATATCTACCGGGTACAGAATATACGGTCGATGTACTCTCTGATCTAAATGGCAAACCGTTAATGGCTGTACCTAGGATCCGAATGCAGACACGCGCTGGTATTTCTACAAAAGGTAGAGTGCTGAAGGATCCATCATTGGAAATTAATTGCATGAAAATTGCGGAATATATTGGGATTAGGGGTCCGTGCTGTATACAGATGAAAGAATCTGGAGATGGCACACTTAAGCTTATAGAGGTAAATCCAAGAATGGGAGGTGGAACTATTTTTACAACCTTAGCTGGGGCTAACTTTCCTGCACTTTTGCTTGACATCGTCGAAGGAAAGCAGATCACACTACCTACAATATCCGAAATCACTGTCATAAGGTACTTTGAAGAATTGGTACTGAGAAGCGAGGAAACAATACATGTTGGAGCCAATTTGTTATCGAAGACACATTATCCATTATAGATTTATCGCAAGAGAGCTGTTGGATGTGCATCATGCTCAACAAATGGCATGGCCAATAGCCAGTAATTTTCATGACTATGATGGAAAAACCTATCGTCATTCCAATACTCACTAGGATCGCATCCCATCTTCTATTTTTGTTCTTCATTGTCCTCACGAATATTGCATAGGATCTCCACAATCATTGTTGAGATATGTCTGCACATATGCACTTAGCTCGTCTATAAATGTCAGCTTTTGCCGACGATCAAAACCCAAATTTCTATGCTTGCCAAAGACATATTTTGTTTACTAAATCAAGTTGTTAATATCTATTAGTGTTAACCTCTTCAAAATTGGGCATAAGGCTCTTATTCACTCTTAGGATGTCAGCAGATTATCGTCACTGGTTGTTAAATGTCAGATGCGATTACCTTTTATAGTTGCACGGTCTTTCCTGACGTACATGGGTAGGGTGGACAAAGGAGTAAATTGCAGTGTTCAAGGTTGCGATCAATCCGCCCAACGTTCAATGAGCGGAAGCAAGGCTCGTATGGCCTCAGATCTAGTTGTCGATTCTGCCAAGCGTGTATACCTTTGTAAAACGCATTACAAAGAGTGGAAAAAAGCTACAAAAGAGGATCGTGAAAACGAGAGGGCTAGATGGCAATAAGGTCCCTGAAGAAACCTTTATTTCCTCTTTGAATATACTGTGTTGGTCTAAGAATGCGTCTGCTTCAGCTTCATTCTGATTTCGTAGAGTATCAACCCATAGCAAAGGAGATTGAAGAGGCGGAAGCAAATATCCCTACTAGCAAAGTTCGTTTGGAAGATCTCGTCGTCACTTTTGTTGCTATAGAGAATGGAGATGATGAAACCTTTGTGAGCGCTGCAATTAATGAAATCGGGAATTATCTGGCAGCTGTGAAAGCTAAAAGATTACTCATTTATCCTTATGCACATCTAACCTCTGATCTAGCTTCGGCCGAGCACGCTCTTAAGGTTATACTGTCCATCGAGAAATTTGCCAAGGAACGATGGTTCGATGTTCATAGAGCTCCTTTTGGATGGACCAAGGCTTTTGAAATTAAGGTGAAAGGACATCCACTTGCTGAAAATTATAAAACAATAAAACAACCCGCAACCATTGTGCCAACTGCCGCTAACATGCGTGGTCGTGTTAGCCATTCCGCACTTTCTAGGGAACCGGATGTTCCATCTGCACTCAGAGAAGAAGAAAAATTAGTATCGAACTGGTATATCTTGGAACCAGACGGAGTGCTCTCATCTATAGAAGATTACAAATTCAAAGCCAGAGACAAAAATCTGCGTAGACTAGCTGACTACGAAATAGCCAAGAACAGGTCGACTGAAGAACATCCCGCGCATGTCAAATTAATGAAAAGGATGGCGATTGCGGATTATGAACCTGCTTCAGACGCTGGGAATCTTCGTTATTATCCAAAGGGAAAATTGATGAAAACGTTAATAGAGCAATACGTTACTCGACGGGTTATCGAATATGGTGGTATAGAAGTTGAAACACCCATTATGTATGATTCTAGGCACCCGTCTCTGGAAAGTTATTTCAATCGATTTCCTG
>JASHSN010000637.1 GCA_030038695.1 Nitrososphaeraceae archaeon | reverse complement strand
GTCCTGTTTCTTCTCTTTATCCTAAGGAACGTCGCCGCCGGACGACATTTACAGTCGATAATATATAGACACACAGAATATTAAGAAGTTGATTAACGTTGTAAGTTAACATGGTAATCAAGTCGTAAATATCATCTCATGCAACTAAATGTATGCTAGTTATGATCTCTTTCTACAAGAAAGGGATGCGTACCTATACATATATGACTTATAAAGGAATGTATATGTTTTACAGAGCTCGGACATGGTTGGTATGCTAACGAACAGAAACATAGTCAGTTTTGTACGACACAGCAGATAAATGGGTCGCAGGTTGATTGGTCATAAGGGATCCAGGCAGATGATACATCATGAACTGTGTCCGTGTCGAGAACGTCTGGGTCGAATACCTGAAATCAAAGATCGTGACAAGTTATACAGCTGGTTCAGATTACGGAGACTCCTTCTTTGACATAGCTGTATGGAAAGGTTAAATCCTCTTCATTCGATAACTTTGGGAATTTGTCTGTAGGCATAGACTAACACACCGATCTGCCGGACACAGAATAATGGTATATTCGACATGGATGTCAGCATCGCACTTACTAGCTATGTATACGCAATTGCAAGAGTCCATCGATCTATTAGCAAAGGACATGGCAATGGAGATGCACAATCTATCAAATCGACAATTCCAAGCAATGTTGTAAAGAATTAGCTACTATCTACCGATCTCTTGGTGTGGTCTGAAAACCAAGAATAGTTGTAAGGAAATTGAAATAGGATTTGTTACATTTCGCGATTCAGACAGGTAAGATGTCAGACCCGAGTCCTTTGAGGTAGAAAAAGGCTAATCTTTACTAAGTGAGATATTGCCCATGAACATCTATACCCAGGAACAAAATATCATAACGATTCTGGTAAACGGTGATATAGCGTAGTGTTTCATACAGAAGTGCTTGTCATTTTGGTGACGGGTGCCTGTTGCGAGTGGTTCCGTTTCAGGCGCTTGTCACCCAAATGTGACGGTAAGTTATGAACTGTAGATGAATTAAAAGAAATTGCCAATATTTGACACGTTATATGTTCACTATGTATAATTGTAAAGTATGCTGTATAGTTGTATTCTAATTAATATCACCATGATCTTTCTAATGATTTTATTATAGGTCTAATATATCTGCAATTTCTCATATATTTTTAGCATTTGATGTTAAGCACCGCAAATAAAGCATAGGAGAGCTCAAACAATTGAACTTACAAAATGACAAGTATAAAGAACGAAAAAACAGCACTAGTTGCAATTGTAGCGATTGCGGCTGTGTTAGCAGTAAGCACAATAGCTATAGGAAACGGACGCATGGCATTAGCAGCCGACACCACCACGATAACAAAAAATGTAAACAATACGGGCGTTAATGTACAAACAGACACACACCAGAAGCAAGACTGTTTAACTGCTGGTGGAAGCTCTGGACTCACTAACTCATGTACGGCCGCGTCTACTGACATGGTTACTCAAAGCGGTGGCATACTAAAGAAATAACTGCAAAAAATATACCCACTTCCACATTTTTTTGTTACTTCATTTTAAATTATTATTTTAAGCCAATTAGATTGCTGTAAACAGAGCTAATATTTATAACAAATGTTATTCATCGTAGTAGGTCGAATACGGTTCAGTTCAAGAGGCAATAGAAGAATATCTATCAAAGCAAAAATTCTGAAAGGAAAGCTTCGTCAAGCCACTGCGGTACTCCTTAACAAGTATGAAGACGTCAATGAGGTCAGGCCTCGAATGGATATATTCATCCACCGTTAAGTCTATCTACTTTTTAGAAGGTGATTCACAAAAGAAACCTCTAGAGGTATATAGAAACAGCAGCTTTCATTCGTCTTCTTCTTCCACATCTTCATCTTCCTCCTCGTCTTCCAACTGATGAGTTTCGTCCTTAATCTCATCTCTTTCAGTTTCCTCATACTGTTGAGTGTGTGCATAAACACTCCCGCTACTACAGGTCCTATTGCCATTCCAGTAAATTGAGGCAGCAATGCCACTGCGAAAGCTATTCCACTAAATCTTTTTGGAGTTGATGTGTTAATAACATTTAATGCTGAAGTATTTGTTATTGATATCCCAGCTCCCAGAATAGCAAGATTCAACATTACCATTGATGCTGTAAAGTGAAACACCAAGATAAGTGAGAAACCAGCCACAATAGTAATACTTCCAATCAAAAGTGGTTTTATGCTTCCTAGCTTTGATATTATGATGCCTCCAGTTGGACCCAATATCATAAATGCTATCATGAAAGGCAGTTGAACATTTCCTGAAGCTACTGCATCTCCACCAAATCCAAGTGGTTGAGGACTTCTTACTAATTGTACTATAGTTGGATATATCATAAACATTACTATACCGATTATGGTTACTACTACCATCGATGGGAAAAAGAACTTGTCTTTTATCAAGTTCAGATCGATAAGTGGTGCCTTGGATCTTCTTTCTGTCCTTATGAAGAATGCTAATGACACCAGTGATACCACAGAAAAGATTATGACTTGGAGTGGGCTCATAGGATCCGTCGTGCTAATACTACTACCGCTACCTGTTTGCAACTGTGTCAATGCAATTAGGAACGAAGTTATGGTAATTGCGATAGTTATTGTTCCTTTGATATCGATTATAGCCTTACTAGCATAGTACTTTTTCTTGTTCGCTTTACTATTAATATTATCATGATCGCCTCTAATATTATGAGAATCACTTTTTAGTATTGATTGTGATTTTATTTTTTGTTGTTTTATTCTACTAATCTTATTTCCTTTTTCTTGTCTTTCTTGTTGTCCTTCTTTTGTCGGTTGTACACTTTCTCTTCCTTCTACCGTCTCTACTCCTCTTAGAGGGTCAACATTGACTAACCTTTTTATCAGTATTGTAAGCAGAATTGAAATAGGGATCAACGAAAAGAACGTACTATGCCAACCAAGATTTTCGATGATGCTTGCTCCAACTAATATGCCTATAACTGATCCGCCATTATACGCAGCTGTGAGTATTCCAATGCCTATTGCGAGCTTTTTTACTGGCAGTATATCTCTTATGACACTGAATGCTACAGGAATAGAAGCTATACTAAAACCCTGCATCATCCTAGCAGCAATTAAAAGGTAAAAGTTGTTAGAGAGTGCTCCTGCAACTGTGCCAATTATATATATCGTAAATAATGCAAGTAGAACTTTGGTTTTGTTATATGTGTCAGACAACTTTCCAGCGACAGGAATCATAACAGCTCCAACAATTAGAAATGAACTAAATATCCATGCAGATTGATTATATTCAACACTGAACTCCTTCATGATATCCGGGATAGCTGGTATTAGCATAGTCTCTCCTAGCATCGTCACGAATAGAGTTGAACTTACTATGATGATTGTTCTCCATGCGGATTTAGAAATCCTCTCTTGGTTTTCGTTGATACGTCTCGTTGTCATATAGGTATGTGTCTCGGATAGCATTTAATAGGCTGGACGTTGACAAAGAAATCAATAGAACATTTTGTATTACAATGTAACTTTAGCCAATCAATTCGCTTCCTGCAGGTCAGGCGCGAACAGATTTAATAATATTTTCTGCACGGGCTACATTCTAACGATGACTGCCCTGTCCTAATTTATGCACGCCTAATGTATTCCCTACTTGTATCTGGACCCCGGTACTATAGCATAACAAGTCCACTGCATTATCAAGACACAATATTATGCCAGAACTAAAGAAGCCAGCTAATCTACGGAGTAAACATCATCTACCTCACATTTTTTTTCTACCAACACCAATCCGAGGTACATATTTGTTTTTACCTTGCAAGTTTGTTTTTACCTTGCACAGTTTACTCCACTAGCTAAGTGCAGTGATGATAGCTACAATCTGACCAGGTCGTCACCAAAGACACCAAGCTCTGATAGCAGTTTCGCACGAAAGGAAAAAAGCCTGGGATGTCAAGATACCAATGCCGTCATGGCGCTTCGAGTTAAGTTATATGTGTTGGGTCAACACAGAAAAAAGGGAACTGCTATTTGGTTCCCACCTGAGTGATATTACTATTGGCAGTTGCGTTGAGACTTCCTGTTGGACTCCCAGATTGGATCTCTCCCACCTCCTCTATCTCGTCTTCTATTTCAGTAGCTAGTTTTTGAATCGTCTGAGCATTGTAACCTTTTGCAAGTTCTTGGTTTACATGTAGTACAAAACCGTTCAACTTTTCATATGAACTTCCCACTCTGGCAGGTAATTTGTCTGCTTGTGCTTGGGTTGTTATGATACTCCCAGGTGGTACAAATTTATCATCAGCGATATTGACGCCATTGGTTATTGTGCTTGATACTCCTATCGCATCTCGCTTTCCGAGTTTTGCATCGAATATTAAGCTCTTCATACCAACGAACGTATCATTTCCTATATATGCAGGTCCATGAACCATCACATCATGAGCTAAACTGACTTTGCTACCAACATATATGGCAAATCCAGTCTTAAATGCAGTATCATTTCCTTTCAACAGTTGTCCTTGTGCTGAATATCTTCTGTCATCAATATTTTTGCCATGGGTCGTTGTTTCAAGTGAATGCAAAATAACACCATCCTGCAGATTGGAATAGTCTCCAATGTAAATAGGTGTCCCTTCGTCACCTCTGCACACAGCAAATGGTGCGACCAACACCAATTTTCCTATCTCACAGTCGCCAATGATTACACCAAAAGGATCAACATATGCAGTTTTGGATATTTTCGGCCATGTTACATTTGGATTGAAATCAGTCTGAACATTAGGACGTATGTTAATAGTGGCATTATTGTTGGTAGACTTTTGTTGTTGTCCTGCAACTGATGATGATTTTAAAAATATTTGGTTGGAACCAGCTGCAACCATAAGAGTTATCAAAACCCCTGCCAATATCAGCTTCTTATCAATTTTCATATGGTGCCGCATACAAATTGGACTATAAAATGATTGCGCAAAGAAAAGATAAGAATACATTAGATCCGTTGCGTAATTACTAAAGAAAATCTGATTACAATACTCTGGCGCGATATCAGGGAAATGCCATTGTGGATGTCAAACGCCACTGCTATACTCCAGCTCCGCTCCTCGCCCAACCTTGGTTGTCTAAAAGAAGGAAATTGACAAATATGTATTTACTTTCATTCCGCAGTCGATGATACGGACGAAGTTGACATAGAAGGCCCCTACACTCTTGAAAAGAGATCATACTTGCCATAACCAATTGGGGGCTTCAATAATCTGGACGACAATGTCCTTCTTTTCCAAGTCTAAAAAGGCATTCTGAGCAGAGAATAGGACATCCAACAACTGTTTGTACTCATATGCACATCATTGCGGGCTGGTTTTCTGATAGAGCATGGGCGAATGTTTTGGGGAACAGATTAGACGATCCCATGTAGTCCACTCGGCAACAAACCCTGATCCTGTTGTTGCGTGTGTATAAATAAAAACACAAAGTATACAATCATCAATCCGACAAAAAATCCCAAAATCATTAAGAGAATCATTCCGAGAGGACTAGAATATCGAATGCCGAACATTTTGTGACTTGCTGTTATAAACACGAAGATATACACCTTTGTCCAAATGACATTTTCCTTGGACCTGAAAAGGCTTGCAACTCTTTGCGACGTCTATATATCTCCGAGTCTGGGCCAGAAGCATAGTACGCCTGTACAAAAAGTACAACCATATGCCATTCGTGGTTGAAGTACTTCATCGTCGTTCGCGAGATTTTTTAATTAGTGTAACCCGTCTGAACCCGTATGGGATCAGAAGACATTCTTGCTAAAGAGATAGATTCCTGGAGAAGATTCGAGTACGCCCTACGAGAGGAGAATAGGATCCTATTTAATAAAATGCTATGTAACAAGCTAGGATACGCCGCTCCTGTGGACGCTAATGATTGCGTTCCTTCATTCTGAATTTATCTCGAAACATGCTGAAAAAGGGAAGGATAATGACAAGTGAAGTATTATTATTGTCAACCAGTCATAGAACTAGCATAGATAGGAGAGGTGTAATTAATTAGATTGTCTATTTCAACGATCCATAACTGGAAAAAAGCGAAAGAAACCGATACTCAAACACTTCGGACAGATTGCCGGATTATCCAGTTGGATATCTTGACAGTGGTCTTGTCATGCCGTAGTTGTAATAGACCCTGGGCCCAGACGGAAACTCCCCATATGGAATAATGATGTAGTTACATCTAGGTTAACAGCGGCCCTGATACGACCAAAATCCATAAATAGTATCTTTACTAAAATATAGCATGGCAAAAGGCAATCACAAAGTAGAAGGTTTCCTGATTCAAATGGCTGAAAGTCCTGCTATATTTGAAGAGTATAAGACAGATCCTAACAGGGTACT
>JASHSN010000636.1 GCA_030038695.1 Nitrososphaeraceae archaeon | reverse complement strand
AAAATACTGTGCAGATGATACAAACATGCCTAGAAGCAAGTAGAATGATTTTGAAAATTTATTATTATTCAATTGCTCTTTGACTTTGGGATTAAAAAGATTTGGTTCTTATTCATACTAGTAGAGATGTAACAGCGACATTAGATAGTGTATGGAATGTTATATCAGATATCGATAGGGAACCTGAGTTCTGGCATGGTACAAAGTCTATAAAAAATATCAGCAAAACCGGAAATACTGTAGAAAGAGAGGTAGTAATAGCCTTTAGAAATTCTAAGTGCAGAGAGATTGTCAGACTAGATAACAAAAAGTCAATTAATATAGAAATAATAGAAGGACCAATTAGAGGAAGGAAAACTATTACCCTCAAGACTATTAAAAATCACACCACGAGAATTGACGTGGAATGGAATATCAGGCTAACTGGTTTTTATGGAATCTTTACCGGAATGATAAAAAAGCATATCTTAAAAGGGACTGAAGAAGCATTAGAGAGGATATCAGAGAAGGTTAGTTATGCCTGAACAAAAGTGCAAGATTTATGGACCATCCTGCAATTGAGCTGGTCAAATACACGTCAAATATAATGCATTCCGTCAGAAGAAACATCGTCATTTGGACAAGAGCCCAAAAGAGCACGATTTAGGGCTTTATGACTGTCCAACGAACATTTGACGGTTCCGTTTGACGGAATACTGTGTGTAATTTAATGCATCCGACGACTCATTTGACGGCTTTAGCAAATTATTTAGCTTTGATCTTCGTTTATTCAATTAAACTATGCCGGCAGCAATAGATGCAATAATCAAGCAACGGGTAATAGCGCAGTTGATGGGAGAGAAAATGACTGCTAGAACTCTGCTAGACTTTGAGAACGCCATCCTAGATCTGTTCGAAAAGAATAGAATCACTATCCAGGATCCCAAGACTGTATTATGGACTCTTTTAACCGCTATCTACGAAGATGAGTTGATCGAAGAACCACAGCGCCGAGAGACTATCATAGAGAATATTCAGAGACAGAAGGAGCAGCTTCTTGTTAATATTCTGGGCCCAAGATGAGACGAGGGCGACGATGAATACAATAGCAATATTACCCCCTACGATAATCTACAATATCCTTCTTATCTTTCCACACCAAAGGATAATTTAACACATACTCTATACTCTTGAATCTTGCCCGTCTTGCTATCCACCTTCGCCGTCATATCTGTAACTTCAATTCCACGTATTCCATGAATAGTCTTGATTGCTTCATTTAACGCGACTTGAGCCGCATCTTCCCAGCTTTTGTTAGAACTTCCAACTAGTTCCACTATTTTAGCTACTGACATATGTTAAATAATGTCATGTGCTTATAAAAAGGTTAAATTTTTGCCCACAAGCTAGAAACAACTTTTAAAATCTCGTCCGCTATATGCCTAATAATTGCCTAAATATGTAATACTTTGCCCTTCATGTAACTCGGAATTTAGTAGCCACGGAGAATACATTACCCATGTTTTCGAAAAACATCAAGATCAACCTTCACTCAGAATGCAAGCAAAAGTTATAAAAAAGGAAATTGATGAATGAAGCACGTTTTCCTTAGTCCTGATCAGTTTTGATAAGTGGGGTGTTGATGGAACTGTTATCATATTAGTTAAATTATCCGTCGCCATTTTGTATCCAAATTTGTAACTACTTTCATTAGAGCCATCGGCTAATGATGTCCCCATTACTAAAACCATCACCACAGCCATTAATAGCGTTAGAAATATTTTCATTCTATTCACCTACATATTTTGAAAGTGTTCACAGAGGCTAGAGTTTGATACAAATATTTCACCACATTGACATGTATATCTAAGTTCTGAAGGCTTCTATTTTATTTCACCTTTTACTTAGCACTCGCAGTTAAGCTCGATTTTTGGGCTTACAGTATTTGTTTATACCCGGATGCCTTAGATCTAAGTTCATTTGAGTCCGATAAACAAGTTCCATTTGTGGACTCGCCGTTCATTAAAAATCCGAGGGTTCCATAGAATGCGGTGGTACCATTTGAGAAGTTTACGTCCTTAGTTTCTCCGCTGTATCCCATCAGTAGACTATTTGTCAACTGTTAATATCTCACTCCTGATTTAGATGGCGGCCCCACCTATTTCGATTTCTTCTTAACCTTTTCTTTAGAACCCTTCGATTTTGCAGTTATGCTGTAGTACGATGATTACTCAGCTATAAAGTATTTGAAGAATCTATTCAGTTGAACTTGTGCGAGTTATTAGGGCCGGAGAAAAAGATTGGGAATGAAAGAGATCCTAACCCGCCGGGAATCAAGTATGGTTCAGAATCCCTATACTTTTCTCTTGGATAAAAAAGATGGATGCGTCGTGGTAACATCATTTCATCTGTATGAGGATCCTAGACAAAATTAGGAAATAGTGGTTCAGCATAGGACACTTGGCTTATTTACATGGTTGTAATTTCAGAGTATGCAGAAAGAATATTTTCAATGGTCAGATAACTCTCATTCGAGAACTATTCTATTTTGCATAATCATTCTTAGCGATATACTTTCCGGCTACCCGTACCAGTCCGGTTATTTAATTGTATAATGGTGTCTGAAAATATGGCGTTTATGATAGTTATTCCACCAATCTTGAGATTTGACCAAGTGAGTTATAGATTCAGATTGTATGTCATCTTTTTTGACGCCATAGTGTGTTGTCATGATAAGGCTAACTTTATCGCAGGCGTTCGCCTCATCTCACACTCCAGTCTACTAGTCCAACATTAGCGTGAGTTATTAGCTTATATTCTCTTATTCTAACAATGGATATGGTGAACCCAGATGGCGAGCATCCAGCCAAGGATGTTACTGTTGTCATTAGTAGGAAGATAAAACCTGGATGTGAGAAGCAATACGATGACTGGCTTAGACGTTTTTTGATGTTAGAGAAGAACATTCCAGGATATGTGGAGACAACAATAATTACACAAGGAGGTACCGATTCCATAAGGCACATTATTCACAAATTTAGCAACACGGCCTCGTTGGATGCATGGGAAAAATCAGACGAATATCTCAAGCAAATAGAAGAAGCGAACAAATATTCTACTTTGTATTACGGGAGGGCGACTGGTCTAGAGACATGGTTCACACTGCCAGACATGAAAGCTATAGTTGCTCCTCCTCAATGGAAAATGGCAATAGTTACATTCATTGGAGCATACAGTATTAGCTCACTAGTTACCTTTTTCTTTACTCTTAGTCTTTACATAAAACAATCGCCATTCGTTGCTAATACAATTATGACTACAATACTTGTGGTGGGTCTCACCTATTTCGCAATGCCTGTTTTGAGTCGATTGCTGCGACGTTGGCTTTATCCCGGTATTGAACATTTGCAGCAGTGAACCTTTCTGCATACCCTGAAATTAGAACCACGTAAATAGTATATATATCCGCAACGGTCTTTAATAGAACCCGTCTTTACAACAGAACCTTACAGCCATGAAACCTTCCTTGATGAATCGGATTTCATTAAGCAATATGATCTAGCAAAATTACTTTTTGGTTTATTAATGGATATTACTAAACCGGTGAACCGTGAAAGTAACCGGTATATTCCCAAACCATGATAAGTTACCAGAACTGAACAGCCAATAAGATTTATAAATCGCTAGCGATATTACTAGTGATATGATGTCCAGTTGGTTAGATAGAGCAGGCAGTGTCATTCCTAGAGGTTTTTCACGTCATTATGTCCTAACGTCGATTAAGGAAGTTCCCATGTCAGGAAAAGAAATTATTGACAAGGCGATAGATGAAAGCGGAGGTATATGGAAGCCCTCGCCTGGTTTGATATATCCTATGTTGGGTAGATTGATTGAGGAAGGTCTAATTGACCAGATGGATGACGGTAGATACAAGATAACGACTAAGGGTCTTGATATGATTAAGGACCTAGAATCGGTGCATAATGTATTCCAAAAACAATTTGGAGTGCTACTTCGGGTTGGCAGTATTGGCAGGTTCATGACGTTAGATTTGCTTGATAGAGTTACTAACATAAGAAATGCTCTCAGCTCAAATCTTGGCAAAATGACAAAACAAGAACGAAATAGGTATAAGCACTTTTTGAAGACCGAATTAAGAAAGGTAAATCAACAACAAACTCAAGAAAGTAATAATATTAACAAAAAGGGTGATTAAGCCCAATCAAACTGGAGTTGATCATTGTTGTTTGACAGATTAAGAAGTTGGAATAAGTATGATGGTAATCAGAACATGAAAAAAAACGAAGTATCAACGGTCGCAGCATTGTTTGCAGATCACCAATTACAGCTTTAATGAAGGGCGCATCTTCACTAAAGCTAAAAAATGTTAGATACTGTATCCATTAGTTCTATGACTACTTCCTTTCCTCTTTCGTCTCTAGTTTGGCTAACGTAATGGTCTACCAAGTCCTTAACCATAATTTCTATCACACCATCTAGAGCTGCACGCACGGCTGAGATTTGTTGTACTATATCCGCGTAGGTCTTATCCTCATTAACCATTCTTTGAATCCCTCTAACTTGACCTTCGATTCTTGCTAGTCTTTTTGAAATTTCTGGTTTCTTGTGATGTGTCATATATTAATACCGATACTTAATCTCAAAGGATAGATTATCCAATATGTAACCTTTTATGTTATTAAATCTCCTCGGGAATTTATGGGAAGAGACATTTGATGAAATGACGCCAGATCTTCGAAAGTTATTGTTGATTGGTATGGAGAGGGCAAGATCACAGAAAACAAGTGACATGTACATGTCGTCAAAGCCCACCTACGGAAATTTTAACCTGATAAATTTTCCTGAATTTAGAGCGGCGGATCTACTACTCCTTGCAAAGATACTGATTCTCTAGCTCGGAATTATACTATCATGATTTAATACTGAGCTTGATCGCTTTCTCTTTAAACAAGGATTAGTGACGAATTTTTTGGAAGTGTTTACATATCTATTTTCACAACGTAAGAGGGTTTGTATTTTTAGTGTTTAATGCCTTTTCAA
>JASHSN010000635.1 GCA_030038695.1 Nitrososphaeraceae archaeon | reverse complement strand
ACCTTTTGTTACAATTGTATTTCTAACCACGAAGCATATCCCAAAAATTCTGACCTGATCTTATGTGCAGATGCATATGTATTAAGTCTATTTATGTGCAGAGATATGTGTCCATAGAGGTCAACATATTAAAATAGTGGACTAAAAAAGTGTCGTTAAGATTTCTGAAATCATATTAAATCATAACTACATAAGTTTTGAATCAGATCATTATCCGATCCTGGGAGTTGCTTCCCGATAATTGGGTATTAGTTACAATGGAAAACCTGAGATCTCATCCTAAAATCTCCCATAACTATCCCCATCCATCCAGGATAGTTGCAAAAAGCATCCATCTCTACTTCAAGAATTTGGTTGAAACATATCAACTAGTAAAATATGCCTTGGTTGGATAATGCTGACGCGTCACTTTGACAATGTTCTTCGGTACCTTCTTCCGTACTAAATATGAAGTATTTCTTTAAACGTGTGCATCAAACACCTTTTTTGGATGTCTGGGAATTGAATCATCCTTTTCTACATCAAGAATTAATGTAGGACATGTAATATCTTTTGCAACTGCTGCTCTGATAGTATAATCTTTGACCCTTGTATCAGCTCAAATGGGGCATTAGTGCCAGTAGTTCACATTCCATATTCCAAACGTTCAATTCAAAAGATATTACAACGGATTTTTGTCCTTCATCCAAGAGTCCCTTAAACAACCAGGCATAATATGAATTTGCATCGGCAAATCCATCCCTCGTAAGAAGAGACGTCTTTAATGCCGATACCACACGTACATATTCTGTTCTTCGAATAGAGAAATTAACAAACATGATACAATTGATTGTCTGACCGCTATTTGACCGCTATCTGGCCCTTTGTTCTGAATGTTTATTCGGGCAGGTCTAGAGGAATGTCCTCCTATCTTCGCTATGACATAAGCTGAGGATAATACATTAGGTGAGATAACTAACTACTTAGTTTGTACTCTAGTAAAGGACTCTTCATTTTGGTAATCGATCAAAGACACTTCAGGAATTCGTCAACGGGCATCGAATTTAGTATATCAACTTTTTGCGCCCATCCCCGCCTAGCTTGACCTATGCCAATTTTCAAAAATGCAAAATGGACAGGATGATGTGCGTCGGAATCAATTACAAGTTTAACACCTTTTTGTATAGCCATTCTTACATATTCATCTTTTAGATCAAGACGATCATAATGTGCATCAATCTCCAAAATAGTGCTTGTATCCTTTGCAACTTCTATTAGTTTCTCAATATTAACAGGATAACCTTCTCTTTTGTTTATACGCCTGCCTGTAGGATGAAATATGATATCAACGCTAGGATTCTGAGCTGCTTTGATTAGTCTATCGGTTTGAACTTCAACTGGTTGCGAGAAGTTAGAATGTATAGCCGCACCCACAACGTCGAGTTTATCTAGTACGTTATTTGCAATATCAAGCGATCCATCTTTCATTATATTTACTTCCGCTGCAGACAAGATTCTAAAATTACGTTTTATTGACGCCACTGCATATGTTTGATCCTGCTTGCATTCATGCCGTTGTTTATTACTTTGATCCTGCTTGATCCTGTCATTTATCTCTGCAATCCTATTTGCTTGATCTAACAGTTTGCTTTCATCAAGTCCGTTTGTTAATCTTAGACTCTTCGTGTGATCAGTTATGGCTATGTAATTAAGTCCAAATTTTTCATTCGCGACCAGAGCCATGTCCTCAATGGACATAGTTCCGTCTGTGCTGTTGCTGTGAACTTGCAAATCACCTTTCAAATCATTGTATTCTATCAGTTTCGGTAGTCCCTTGCCTCCCTTTTTTGCAAGCTCAATTTCTCCTAAGTTTTCTCTCATTTCAGGGGGAATCCATTCTAAATCCAGCATTTGGTACACTTCTTCTTCTGTTGAACCAGCGATTTTGTTCTGAGAATTGTCAAAAATTCCCCACTCATTTAAGTGAAAACCTTTGGCAAGTGCTACCCTACGCATAGCAACACCATGTTCTTTGCTACCTGTAAAATATTGCAATGCTGAGCCAAAACTTTCTTCAGGGACGGCCAAGAGGTCAGCATCCATCCCGTTATTTAATCGGACAAATGTCTTGGTTGATCCTTTACCCAGAACCTCATCTATTTCCGGCATTGATATAAAATAATCAATTACCTTTTCAACGTTATTAGAAGCTACAACAAAATCAATATCACCTACAGTCTCCTTCATTCTCCGGAAGGAACCAGCAGCAACTGCATTTATTACTTCATCAAACTTCAAGAGACGTGTTTCAATTTGTTTTATAAGAGGATAAACTTCACCTAAGAGATACCGACTTCTTCCTTTCTTAAAAAGTTGAATTTTCTTCAAAATCATTTCTTCCTTTTTTTCAGAAAAGCCACGAATGTTACTAAGCTTTCCCTCCAACGCTGCTTTTTCTAAACCTGATACATCTCTAATACCTAGGTTGTCATATATAGTCTTAATCGTTCTAGGACCTATGCCTTCTAAACCATAAAATCCATCTATATCTATATCAGTTTTGGATTTTAACTCATCTAAATATCGGATTTTTCCTGTTGTCAGATATTCTTCAATTTTTAAAGCGATTGCCTTTCCGATGGATGGAATCTGCATCAGTCCTTTCAATCCTTGTTCTTTGTATATCTTCTCTAGGTTTGATGATAAATTTGCGATTACATCGGATGCTCTCTTATAAGATCTAATTTTAAAAACTATGTTAGAATTATCCTCTCCATCCTCCATTTCTAGCAGAAACGCAATATGACGCAAAATGCTCACAATATTAGCATTCTTCATGTTTGTCTTTCACCATTGCTAAAGTCATGTTGACATATCTAAAATTTCTGATTTGCAATCCTGGTTTCGACGGTTACATATGCTGCCATATACCGTGTGTATGAGGGACTGTACTACTGGAGGTTAAATAACATCAATCCACTGGTAATAAAAAAGGAAAGGAAAGATTACGAAAAGTAAAAATAAGAAGAACTAGAGTAAGCAAGAACATGTCCCAATGTGCAGATATCAATCAAAGAAGCTTCAAATAACATTGGTTATTTCGTAATCTCTTGCTATTAGTTGGTGAAGACGTTAATGTCATCGCACGCCCGACCCTTTAATTGAAAGCAGCATTCTCTATGATTCTTATCACCAGCAGCGATAGAACCCAGAGGAAGTCTAAATAACTAGTTTAGTTGGTCCGTAATTGGACATCGGATCAAGACGACCATTCTCATCACATGCGCGGTGTTCCTGGACGAAGTATAAATGCAGCATGTGTCATGTGAGTTGGATCTGCAAAGGCTGCAATACTGAAGTATCTAGCTAGGGGCGTCGTTGGTTAATGCCCCACCGCTTTAAGTATACCTGCATGCCATATGACTTGGATCTAGGAATGTTGCAATACCAGCTGTTATTATGTCTGTTATTATAGCTGTTACGCCTAAGCTGATTCCAATTCCTACTAACGTCACTGGTCGTATGGCTGCATCTGCCACCAGCCATTCCCCACAATTTGTGTGTCTAATAATGCTTGGTACAGCAGCCCAGTATGTATTATCTGTATTATAAGAGGTACGATAAATTCGCTTATCCGTACACCTACTGCTGTCTGGATTGCTGCTGGCAAGTGGCATATGATCGTAAATAATGGCACCGTGGCAGCTTTTAATACTAGTATGAGTTGGTTTAACAGCAATGGGATAGCTGCTGCACACTCACATGAATTTCAGAACTTTAAGGGTAGAATTTCTAGTATAGAAGTACAACCCACAGGTAAGAACGTGTATTTGAAAGGTTTGATGGATGCGGGAACAAACCACCGTATAGTGTGAAAGAATGTACCAACTTCAATCAGTATTCATGGAGAAAAGACCATAACTATCCATGTAGATGACAACGCAACTAACCATCATTTTGCAGGACAACCTGTATTAGGACTCGTTAATACATTTACACCGTGTTCTAACGTGCCTGGTGCAAATATGGAAGTACTACCGAACTGTACCACGTGAGTTTTTTTCTTGAAGGACATGGGTTAAATAGACAAGGAAGTAATGTCTATCTACAATGCATCAGTGTTCCGAAACAGGTGGTTGGTTCGTCTTCCTTGCAACCACGTAAGATTGAAGCAGGTCTCGGATTAGGCACAGGGTACAGTTTTCGCTACCTGAATGGAATTATTGAACGAGTCCACTAAATATAGGGGTTCATATACAGCGAATGGCTCACGCGTTCATAAGCGCATGAGTTGTCAACTTGAAACTACAATCAGCTCGAATAATTGTGTAAGTCGTGGATATCTACATGGCTGCGAGATCAGTTCGATAACTTTTATTCTTTGTACTGCAACTTAATCTTTATATGAAATAATACGAATGTATCTTATAGCAAGAGAGTGAAAGACACGAATAATTGGACCTCTAGGTTTATAAAGGCTACAATAATTCAAATGATGTTAGCGTCATTCCTGACACTATTTTTTCTTTTTGCACGGTTTGGACCTCTTAGTTTGCTTATTTTCCTAATACCATACAACGCTTCAGACAGCCCTTTTGCCGGAGGTTGGTTCAATTTTGGTTACATCACATATCTAATAGGAGTTATAGCTATTGGCATCATGGCAATGATTTACAGGTATTTTGAGCACACTTTGTCTATAGCATACCACAGAGTGACAAAAGTCTTAGCAGCACTAAACTTCATACTGATGAATGCCGGGATAGTAGTTGCGACTTGGCCTATGATGATAGCGGGATATATAGGCGGGGTCTCTCAAATGTCATCTGATTTTGGAGGTAAAGGAATTGCTGTTCACCAAATACACCAAACAATCTTCCTTCCATTAGGAGTCACTATTTGGGTTCCTGTAGGAATATTTGCTACATCTTTGGGGGTAATACTTGGATCTATCGGATTTTTTGTCAATTTGAGACAAAAATCGTGATATAGTAACTATCCGCAGTTAATTCTAGATATCACGCCGGTTGGCTAGTTGATTCTTCAGATCTGGTCGGCTAGACATTATCCCTTCAGAAGACTCCTTAAAGTCATTGTATTATTATAACGGAGAAAGCATGGACAGCTAGTAGGACACGTTGTGTAAATCAGAACATGAGTAAGACGATGAACATGACTGCTGGGGGAAGTAACATGAGTAAGACGATGAACATGACTGCTGGGGGAAGTAAGAAGTAAGAGTTAGAGAGCTGCGTCTCAAGGCAAAAGAGAAGGCAGAAACCGACCAAGAAGAGTTGAAGGATAATTAGAATACCACCTTACATCATTGATGTTAAGGGGTCATTAGACAGAGATGGGAGATATCCATAAATGATGTTAACTCACAAAACGAAGGACGGGCAAGAATTACTCATCGTAGGATGACAGATCGTTATCAAATTGAATTATGAGATACGAAGCTTTAAATACAGTAATTTTGAATTTTTTAGAATTATTGAAAATATTTCCCTCAAAAGACCA
This sequence comes from Nitrososphaeraceae archaeon, assembly GCA_030038695.1. Classification (GTDB taxonomy): domain Archaea; phylum Thermoproteota; class Nitrososphaeria; order Nitrososphaerales; family Nitrososphaeraceae; genus Nitrosopolaris. The sequence goes on along the minus strand of JASHSN010000635.1, from coordinate 273 downwards.
GCTGCATAATCCGTATCCCTTCTATTCCACTATGCGACGCTATAATCCCATAGCTTTCGATGATAAGAATAACATTTGCGGCATATTTGGATATCATGATGCAAAATCAATTCTTTCGAAAGATAATCTCACGGAGGCAAATCATCTGGATCCTATAGTAAGAAACTCTGTAGTCTCTCTTTTAACTTCTACACTTACTTCACGGCTAGAAACACGAATAGAAGAGATCACACATGATTTGTTAGATAAAGTTATCGGACAAGGGAATATGGA
>JASHSN010000634.1 GCA_030038695.1 Nitrososphaeraceae archaeon | reverse complement strand
TACCAGGGAATTCTACATTCTTCAGTACGGTTGTTCTGTTGATTAAATTATACGATTGAAAAATAAAACCTATTGTGCTATTCCTAATAGTTGCAATTTGAGAATCATTTAATGAAAAAATATCGATTCCATTGATGTGTACTCTACCCGAAGATGGTCTGTCTAAGGCCCCTATCATGTTCAACAGTGTCGATTTTCCACTTCCAGAAGGACCGACAACGGATACAAATTCACCCTTATTCACCGAGAAGCTAACGTCTCTTAACGATACTACTCTGCCCATTGAAGAGACATATACCTTACTAAGATTTTCAACCTTCAGAATAACCTCTGTACGGGTATGTTCTTGATGCGCCCTATTACCACTGTAAATGTTTTCAGGTCTAGTAGATGACATTATCATTAAGAATAAAGGAAGACGATTAAATTAAAACATGCTAAACCATGTGAGTTAACAATGTTAGTTTACGATACTATGTAGTACATTCGTCGAATATACGACAGGATATAAATAATATAAAGACCATAATATAGTGGGAGAAATGTTTCATACAGCAGTGAACTCAAAGACAATTATGGCATTTAGCACGTTGGTCATTGCAGTAACATCACTGTTTGCTATGGGTCCTGTACTTGGAAACCACCAAGCATTGGCAGCCATTCATGTTGGTGGAGGTCACTTTGCCGGTCACGTTGGTGGAGGTCACTTTGCCGGTCACGTTGGCCACTTTGGCGGTTATGGATACTACGGTCAGGTCTGTCCGAGCGGAATGTATTGGAATGGTTATGAGTGTGTAGTATATTAACGCTGCAAACTTTGCCATATGTTCAAAAACAAGGTACATGTTGAATTAAGCAAGAGATGGATAGATTATAGTACTGGTAATAGCAATTCGGATCTATTCGCTCAAAAAGGGTGCCAATATGTACTGTCATATCTGCAAATATTGTAGCTTTAACGAAATTGTTTAACGTCAAATCTCCATGGTTGTTTTTCGAATGACATTGTCCGTGTAGGTTTATATTGTGAATATTATGTGTGCATGAGTTGCGTATAAGAGTTACAAATACGAGACGACCAGATCCAATACCTTCCTCATATAGTTGACTATCATATGATTAAAGCATAGCGAGGCATCCTCTGTTACGATAACATGACACTATGGGGAGATATTATAGTCGACATACGTTGATTCCGGGTTCGGTAACGTCTATGCTACTAAATAGGATGTTTAACTGTATGTCTGACAAGAGGGATAATAATATATGTTGACATAACTAATCTACTAATACACATTATTTGCATAATCGTTTCTGCAGTATTCAAGACATATTAAAACTAAAATCAATCAACAAGCAATATACTTCTACCACAAGTACACTACTTTCTATCTTTTATTAGTAGTATCGAATAAGCCTTCACAAATTCATTCTGATAGTCCCTCAGGCCAGTTAGGGGGTAGTGCGCAAATTGATGGTCATAGGAAGGGAAAGCGTGATTGGGGAGCCGAAGGAAAAATCCTCGTATTTGGAATATATCAAAGAAATGACATGCCATAACGTTTCCCGTACTTGACAGGAAGCACGATACTTTAGTTCCATTGATAACGGAACATACAAAGAAAGGATCCCTATACTATTTTGTATTATTAGCCATCTTAATTGCTAGGTTCGCCACCTTAGCGTCCAATTTTGATACACTCACCAGTCTGAAAATGCACTCATCAATTTTCCGTGATTCCATTCTGGTACCGATATCTGGCAATTTCTATACATCATCAACTTCCATTTCCAGTTGTAGGCGGTATGCTAACAGGAACTAATGATCTCCATTTTTAGTTAAAAAATAAAAAAGTAGAGGGGATTGATTTACCAGCCGCAGCCGTCCCAGTATGGGTAACCCCAGCCGCAGCCGCCCCAGTATGGGTAACCCCCGCCCCATCCAGAGCCACGACCAAAACCAAAGCCACGACCAAAGAATCCGTGACCAAAGCCGCCGCGAAAGGCGTGTGCTTGCATGGTGCCTACTACTATTGGAGTTACTACAAATAGTAACACTACTACTGCGGTAGCAACAGCGCCGAAGGTCATAGTTGTTCTTGAATTCAATGTGTTTATGTCTACGTTTCCTCAGCTATAAATATAATGTTATACATTCGACGAATGTACTACATTGGTTAACTTAAGTTAACATGGTTTATAATTATTATTTTTCTGCTAATCAGATCCAAATCATCAAACTATTTGAGATACCGTTGCTCATCATATGGGTATTAGTCTTTTTCAACCAGTTTTCATTGTTTGTACATATAGATTCCTGAGATGGTTGATTGTATTGACTGAATTCTTTTTATCATAGAAATCACACATCATTAATTTCTGATCAGGCCATACCATGGATATATACACAGAGAATTTCTTTGTACTACCATTATGTCCTATCTTTTGGTGCTCATAGAGTTGCGAATATAGGGTTTCCGTGTTATGGTGATCTCATCCTCAAATGCTTAGCATCAATCCTTTTTTGAGCTATTACTATGTGTTTATAATTCTCCACTCTCCTTTTGCCTTGTCATTTGTGTTTTCCATAAATGACCTTAAAACACTAATTTGACCTATTCTAAGTTTGAGTCTAAAGTGAAATCTCACAAATCTGTTATGTCTCACATATACAAAGCTTTACTGACCTCAAATATTAGACAAAATTAGAAAATAGTGGTGCGGAATGTGATACTTGACTGAGTACACAACATTGATTTGTGGTGGAACCCGATTATCTACATTATAATTTAGGGCATGCAGAGTACATTCGTCGAATGTACGGCGACATATAAATAATTTAATGGACCATAATCCTACGAAAGATAAGCGTGTCATCGGACGACTTGGAAAAGATAACAAAACATGAAGAAGGCATTAGTAAAAAGTGTCCCAAATGTGGCTCGTTCAATAAGCTAGCTTTCAAATATTGTGGTTCATGCGGCAATAAGATGCGATAGCAGTAGCTTTCCTAATTGTTGTGTTTACATGATTTCTTTACATCTTTACATCAGAAGATAGTCATAGCTGATCATATATCGTCCTATAAACTGGATATGTCTCTGCTGGAGAATAGTATATGATAGAATATACTTTATCCCCGATAACCGTTCCGATATTAGTAAACCTTTGTAATGTATCAGAACTGGGATCCCTGAATGTACCATTCAATAAATATCCAGGATGATCTGCTAGGACTATACTATTAGTAGTGTTTTGGCTAAACCTTATGTCTGGAAAATTCTTATAGTCCGCTATATCCCCAAGCATTAGACTATTAAGATATTGATCAGGCGTATAATTCGTAGTTAAATTATTTATTTGGACTGTGACATAGCCTGCATTGTTTATTTGTGGATAGAATGATGCGACGATGGATGAATTGCTGGCGCCTTCAACACGCCATTGTGATGGATACTGTATTTTAATTCCATAAGTAGAATTTTCGTATTCCAGGAATTTAGTAGCATTTCCCGAAGTAGTTTGTACTGATTGTACGCCCAATTGATGATCAGCAAGTTTCAGGCGTGCGAGTGCTGTATTGACATCATGATTAAACCTCTTGCGTAATTGAAAGCTTAAAGCTATATTCTCCATTGATCTGGACATATTCGATACTGTGTTGATGTCTTACACTCGACTTTCTAGAAGGCCGTTGTTATTCAAATCGTTTACTGGATTAGAGTTAACAGAATTTGATATCATCTCTAAACAAATAGAGTCAAAATATCACGAACATGAAAGAAAGCGT
>JASHSN010000076.1 GCA_030038695.1 Nitrososphaeraceae archaeon | reverse complement strand
GCTAATAAAAAATAATAAGGTATATCATAATGCAGGTGACGGAATTGACTTTAGTAGGAATATGTATAATTCTCTTGCAAGTAATAATGTTGTGTATGACGAACCAACAGGGATCTATGTTTCACAATCACATAACAATCAGATATACGCTAACATTATTTCAAATTGTGGAACAGGAATTTATATAAAGTCAGGTTCTACAAGTAATAAAATATATTACAACACGCTGATGAATTCTAGAGATCATGCCATAGTTATCGATGGCGGTTCAGATGCTAATACACTCTATTCAAATAAGATAGTTAGTACTAACAAGAAAGGACTAGAGATAATTCAAGGTGCGACGTCAAAGAACAATATCTATTCAAATAACCAAATACTTGATTTGACAATGTTGTCAAATAGAAGCCCAAAACATATGAGTCTGAAATTAGTGGCAACAGGGTGAAGTTATAATAAACGAAACACGCGGAAGCCCTAGTTAGTGCAGATAGCATACGTACATAACTAACAACGACTTGAAATGGTATGTTTCTTACCATTTCCAATCCACATAGGGATCGATTTTTTTATGAGACACGATAATAAAAAAAACTGTTATTTCAAAGTGCTACAAGTCTCTCCAACTCATGGAAGGTACTATTTATATCCTCTAAAACGATAATATTGATATGAGTACGGAGCGCCATCACAAAACCAACCCTGTCTACCCAAATAAAAAAGCAACAACACAAATGAACACCCAAAAAATTGCTGACTCAATAAAAAACATTGCCAAAGAAATTCATGATGGATCGTTTAAAATGAGAAAGACGGTAAGAATTCTTCACCAAAGTGGAGCAATTAGCGAGCTCACACGAGCAGTGTATGAAGCGAGCGTTGCTGCACGCGATACAGCAAGAGAAATTCGTGATACTGCAAATGATTTGAAAAGAGATGATAGGATCGGCGGTACCGCAAAGGCTATACGAGAAACGAGCAGGGCAGTACGTCTGACAGCAAACACAGTAAAAGACATGGCAACTGAGACAACTCAGACACCGAAGGTGATCATGACAAGACTTCCTGAATGGCAGTGGAATGGAAGCCATACACAAAACTGAAGTCTGAAATATACACCGTAAGCCCCAAGTAGTCTGACGACAACACAGGAAGAGAAGACAGAAAATCAATAATAGAGAATTGTGGTTAATAAGGAGAACTATGAACTTATTATATGTCAATGTGCAGATCCCAATGTCCGTGGTTCAATTCTAGTATTTTATTACAACAACAATCTTCAGAATCCTGTTCTGAAATGTTAACATAGTAGAATTTAGTAATGCATGGATAAGTATGATCTCGACTAAACAAAGAACAATAGCTTTAAGCACTATTGCTATTGCGGCAGCAATAGCATTGTTCGCGTCACTTCCATTGCTAGCTTATGCCTACTGGGGAGGCTGGGGCTGGGGCTGGGGTGAATACGGCGGCGGGTGGGGCGTCAACAGATGTGGCTGGTTGGGGCCTTGTGGTGTCGGTTCTGGCGGCTGGTTTCCCTGGAGTTCTCCTGGGCCAGCATGGAATGGATAGATTACACAACTCGACTTCTACTTCCATCTTTTTTTTATAACTCACGTATAACCCAATAAGAACATCTATAATTAGATTAGAACGGATTCCCCTTGTCTGTTAACATACGTTCCTGTAGATGAAATCATACCACTTTGGGCTTGGCCAAGACCGGTAAAGAGTAGTATGATTTGGCCTCAGCCAAAATACACTTTAAGAGAAAAACCCGACTGATTCTCGAAGACATGTGGCTTACTCTTCGTGACTGCCTTCACAGGTTCCTGACAGCAGTGTGGTTTGCCCTTACCATTCTAGGATTGGACTACACATTAATTCTCTTGAAGTAGCGCTCACCTATTATCCCCAGTATGATAACCATTCATTTCCCTGTACGTACTAGGCCTTTACCCAATACGGAACTTCGCGTGATAGATCATCCTTCTTTTTCGATCAGTAGGTTATTACATATAAGGGTGCCCGTCCTATAATACTTTTAATTCTTGTGTTCTCGTATGATAGATAGGTCAGCCTCTACTAATTTGTGATGTTATAGTCTCCGCTATCCTGCTCGATCAGAACTGCTAGATTTATGGCTGTTGTGATTCTAGTCAATATGTGTTCATCTTCATGTTTGATTTGGACAGAAGATCAATATGTGTTCATCTTCATGTTTGTTCCCTAACTTAACACATCGCACATGTCCCGCTAATTTACTGTGTTCTACAAACTCGATTACTTAACACAACCGACTCCCGACCTTAAAGAAATTTGTAAAAATTATTATATATTTACCCAATTTTATAACTTATCATGCATTCAAGGAGTAATGATATCAAATCGCCTGATAACGTAGGGAAACTGGTCACACTAAGGGGTTGGGTTCATCGATTGAGAAAACAGAAGGACAATACGTTTATTCTCATCCGAGATGACCGTGGTGGAATAATCCAAGTGATTGTTCCTAGCGAAAAAGCAGTCGGTTTGACAATCGAGTCTTCAATTGAAGTGAGGGGAGTAGTTAGACGAGATGTTAGAGCTCCTGAAGGAGGTTATGAAATCAAAGCAAATGAGCTTAAGATATTCGGTTTAGCACAGCTTGATTATCCTATCGGCGAATATCAAAGTCCTGAAATATTGTTGGATAAACGACACTTAGCATTACGGACTAGACGGATGATTGCGATAGCAAAAATACGTGCATTTGTTTTGAAATTTGCCCGTGATTGGTTTACGGAAAACGATTGGATTGAAGTTACTGCTCCCATTATTGTCAAAAGTGCAGTTGAAGGCGGTTCGACACTTTTCAGGATAAAGTACTTCGATCAAGAGGCGTTTCTTTCACAAAGTGCACAACTTTATCTTGAATCAATGACATTTTGTTTAGGTCCTGTTTGGAGTCTTACCCCCTCATTCAGGGCCGAAAAATCAAGAACAGTTAGACATCTTGTAGAATTTTCTCATCTCGAAGCAGAAGCACCATGGGTAAATCTGGAAGATATATTGAATGTCCAAGAGCAATTGGTCTCGGCGATAGTTCAAAATACTGCCAAGCATGCCTCAGAAGAACTTGTTCTGTTGAAAACTGATCCTAACGAGTTGAGAAGAATTGAACCTCCTTTTGATCGATTGACATATTTACAAGCAATAGAAACTCTGCGAGCTAAAGATTGCATAATCAAGACGGAGAGCGGAGACCAACGGACTATTCAGAATGGAGATGATCTTAACATAGATTCTGAACGAGAATTAACTAAGGATAGCCGAAGACCAATCTTTGTAATCGGATATCCACTTGCTGTAAAACCCTTTTATGTTAAGGAAGATCCTCTAAATAAAGGAATGGGCCTAGTTGCAGATTTGCTTGCTACGAGGGGCTTTGGTGAAATAACTAGTGGAGGAATAAGGGAGGATGACGTTAATGCGCTCACAAAGAGGATAGAGAAAGAGAATATGGACAGGAGCTCTTATGATTGGTATATAGATCTGAGAAGATATGGGTCAGTTCCCCATGGAGGCTTTGGACTGGGAATCGAAAGATTGGTAAGATGGATCACCAATATTAAAGATATAAAAGACACAGTATTGTTCCCGAGAACGATGTCACGGGTAACTCCGTAATCCAATCTGAATAGGATGCTACACAAACGTGTTCTTTCCCATTACAGAGCACGAACAGTCTGATTGTCTACCCGAAGTAGATGTCCCGGATATGATGTCCATCACAGTTTAATCAAAGCATAATACATTCGACATTCGAGAATCCTTCGATACTTTACATTGTGACATCCAATTAAACCTGACGGCGCTGAGTGGATATGTGGCGCATAGTCAGCAATCCGTGAAAATGAAACGCCTCAGGCATGGAATCCAAGAGCAAATCCAATATCGTCATAATGTGAATCGAATTCTAAATATTCTGTATGGGATAATAATTATGATGTGGGGCGGGTATACATGACACGCAATATCATGATTTCAATGAACAGTAGGTTTGCTTTTCAGAATGAACCTTGAAGTGGTATTGCGTTAATGCGAGGAGTTGAGATATTTTGTTAGGTGCTGGCTTATCACATATCTCAAGCACCTTCCTCATTAGAATATTATTGTAAGAACAAACCATCACCACCGAGCGCATGAATAAAAATGACATCAGCTCAGGATTTAAACGCATAGCTGTAACTAGGGCTGACGACCTTCCCCTTGTCTACAATAAGATAATCGCCTTCAATATCACGACCATTAAAAAATCTAATTAGGCAGTCCTTTACCCCATCCGAGTACCTTCTTTGAGCCTCCAACGTTGTGCCTGAATAATGTGGAACCATTGCATGGTTTCGCATATTACGCCAGGGATGATCCTTAGGCGCAGGTTGAGGAAACCAAACGTCACCAGCGTACCCTGCCAAATGGCCTTCTTCCAATGCTTGAACAAGAGAAGCAGTATCGACGATCCTACCTCGTGCTGTGTTAATAAGATATGCACCTTTTTTCATACGGAAAAGAATTTCACGGTTAAACAGACCGTCTGTATGAGGAGTCAGGGGAGTATTGATAGTAATGACGTCGCATTGCTCGATCAGTCGATCTAACATCCTATATCGTGCTCCGAGTACGAGCTCTTCGACAGTGCTCAATCTGTGATAGTCGTAGTATGTCATTTGCACATCAAATCCCTTCAGTCTTTCGCACACCCGCTGTCCAATCCTTCCCACTCCTATTATTCCGACTAGTTTATCTTCCAAATCATGTGCTTTTGCTGCAATTTCTGCGATATCCCATCTACCGTCTAGAACCTGTCTGTATGCAGGTATATAGTTACGTACAAGCGCCAAAATATGCATTACTACTTGCTCAGCGACACTTACAACATTACTACCAGTAATTTCAGCCACTGTAATTTTATGCGCGGCTGCAGCTGCCAAGTCAATATGATCAGAACCAATTCCAGCGGTTAGGATAAGACGCAGTTTAGAGGCTTTTGAAATTCTCTCTTTTGTAATGTAAGCCGGCCAAAAGGGAGTGGTAATCAAAATATCCGCGTTAACTAAATGTTTGTCGAGCTCAGCTTCCTTATCAGTTAACACGACAAATTCATGCCCTTCACTTTCTAGGAAATCAACTAAGCCAAGTGCATTCTCCGCACACCCCAAAAGCTCTGGCGTCTTTCTCGCTATTTCTCCTGCAGGATATAGAACTGCTACAATCTTCATAACTTCTAGAGTTGCTAAAGTCATTCAAATAAGGTTTTCTAAAGTGAGTAGCCAGCTACCATTTTGCTAATTTTCGACTCATGCGTGGGTAATGTTACTGCTGAAAAGGATTCGCATCCACTGCGAAAGGTCAGTGAATGCTATAGCCAATAACGTGCTAGCAATTTGGTATATAAAATAGTGGTATTTTTGCCGAATGGTAGCTGTCGATTGAAACTAAAAGCACATTCGTTTTATTATTATCTGTAATAGTATAATGTTTTATGTCATTATACTATTACATACATTATTAATAGTCATGCAATTACAAATAAATGTCAAGAATTGATTAAAAAAATGAAACTTACTCACTGCTGCTCCGTAATGATGGACTAACAGGCGTTAATTCTTGTACTCGATTATGAATCCTTAAGAAATCCATACCTTTATCTGAAGTCTTGAAAGTTCTTTCGCCGTCTAGATAATCGATCAACCCTTTTTCTATCAGAAGTACCAAATATTCCTTCGTAAGAGTATGAGAAAGATACACATCATACATTATTTTTGTCAATCGTACTCGATTTCCATTAGCACTTCGTAATATTTGAGCAATGATCTCGTTTCTATCTCTATACTTCATATATATCATTGTTCCACTCAATTGCCACATAAAAATGTCGCTATTATAAGAAGCAATAATCGTGTAGTTGAGTGGACACATCGGACAATAACAATAAAGATGAATGCAACAGCTAGAGGCTAAAGTTCGACGATTAAACACTCCAGTGACGAGACCGCCATATAATTGGTAAGAGCCATTACAGTACGAAAAATATCTGCTTCACTTCACTTTATGCTGTGAGAATACAATTTGTACGTTGTTGCCTTTTACTGATTTTTTTATCGCTATGAGAAAAAAGAGGATTCGGACTCTTTCAAAAGCATCTAGCACATGACAAGATAGAGCTTGATAACGGGAATGTTGACGGCAGCGATATTTGTAACGTCGCTCGGAATTATTACAGTTGGCTTTTCTGTTCTTCGACTATCTACGTGCGTTGATTGCATAATATTGCACAATATGATTGCAAAAAGAATCAAGCTCCGGCAGGTGGACGAAAGCAAGCTAATAAAGAATGAATCGAGACATTCTTAACTATGATAATATCACTTCGTAATGGAAGCAAAGTAGATAGTCATTTTCTAAAATACGCACTCACATACAATCATGGAATTGGAGGATCCCCCCCAGTTCCGGAAATTATTTTTCTTTAATGTTGTGAATAGGAGCTATTTCATCCATTGTGTTCTGTATTTGCAGTAATCGTATTCCCTTCTCTGTTGTTCTGTAAGTTCGCATCCCCTCTTCGTATTCTATCAAACCATTCTCCACTAAAAGCGACAAGTATTCTCTTAGTTGATTAAACGACAGATATGCCTTATACATTAATTTTGTTTTAGTAGCTCCCCCACCATTTGCAGCATCCAAAAGTAGACCAACTATCTCGCTCCTGCTTCTGTATTTCATATTTTACTCATACATAACCAAATATTTATGAGAAGCTCAACTTAGTACTGAAGCCTATATCGTATACTATGTAGTTGTTTTTTTGATTGTAACTATCTCTCTGCATAAGTATTCATCACACTAGAAGAGATGTATTGACTAAGAAAAAGAGAAATCCACAGTATCCATAATACCTCTGAAAATCTAAGAACAATCGACATTGAAATAAATAGATAGCATAATCTAATCTACGTGTAGTACGAGTAGTTAGTGGAAGAGCGAAAGTAAATGTCGATCCATTACCAGTAGAATTATTTTCGGCCCATATGTTGCACCCATGGGATTCTATGATAATTTTGGTTTAAGTGGAAGAGCGAAAGTAAATGTTGATCCATTACCAGTAGAATTATTTTCGGCCCATATGTTGCCCCCATGGGATTCTATAATACTTTTGGAAATAAACAAACCTAGCCCTGCGCCTGAAGACGATTTTGTCTTAAACTTTGCGAATAGATCGGGCAGTATCTCAGGATCTATGCCACTACCCGTATCC
>JASHSN010000633.1 GCA_030038695.1 Nitrososphaeraceae archaeon | reverse complement strand
CTGTATATGTTGTAAATATGGTAAGCGCATACGCCATAGACTTATGCTCCTTTCGAACAAGGGATATGACTGGAACAACAGAACCCCCTATATGCACAATTTAATTCCCAGAGTGATAACGGCCGATTTTGATGAAAACGTAAAATATCATAAAGCATCACAAAGAATCCACAATTTTGCGATGGGTTACATATTATCAGGTGATGGTTAACACTCAAATCACCTCGGTAACAGTGATCGTAAGATAGCATCAGAGATTCGGTTTGGCAACAAAAGTGAGTTGAGGAGTATGAGGCAGAGAAATGTCTCTTCATAGAAGCTTGAGAAACTCTCGTAACATTGTTTTCAACGCGGCCGCAATCACATCACAAAGTTTATAATTTTTTCTTGAGCCCTTAAGAGATTAACCAATGCAAAGTTACAACAAGATTGAAGGAGTATTGATTGTTCTAATTTTTGTACTGGTATTCATAGCTGCGGTATCGAAGTTTACGTATGCACAGTATTCACCTTATTTACACGATAAAACTCTATATGAAATAACAAAGCAGAAATCGACACAAATTCCACACATTACTGTTGGAGCATTTCCCTCTGCTATAGGTTTTGACTCATTTACAGATAAAATATATGTTGCCAATGCAGCTACTAACACTGTCTCTGTAATTGATGGATTTAATAATACTAAGATAGGAAAAGATATACCAGTTAGAGAGGATCCTGCCGATATAGGTGTTGTTTACGATACACACAGAATATATGTTGCCAATATGGGTAATAATACCGTCTCCGTAATTGATGGTAAATCGAATACGAATATAAAAAATATAACTGTTGGAAAGGCACCTTTTGCAATAGGTGTTGACAACATTAGAGAAAAAATATATGTTTCAGATACGAATAATACCGTCTCCGTAATTGATGGTAAATCGAATACGAATATAAAAAATATACAGCTTCCTGTTGGGAAGGGTACTGGAGCTATATACGTTGACGAGTATACAAATAAAATATATGTTGCCGTTGGCAATAATACGGTCTCTGTAATTAATGGAACTACGTATCACGTTGAAACTATACCTGTCGGAACGGATCCTGCAGCTATCAATGGGTTCGGTGAAGGTACAGGTGCTGACGGATTTACAGACAAAGTGTATGTTGCCAATAAGGGTAATAACAGTGTCTCCGTAATTGATGGTAAATCGAATACGAATATAAAAAATATAACTGTTGGAGCATATCCCTCAAATATAGCTGTTGATGGGGATAAAATATATGTTGCCAATGTCGGTAGTAGTACTGTCTCCGTAATTTATGGAAAAAATAATACAAAGATACCAAAAGATATTCCTGTTGGAAATGGACCTTCAGCTATAGATGTTGACGATTTAGATCACGTAGTATATGTTGCCAATGACATTAGTAATACCGTCTCCGTAATTGATGGTAAATCGAATACGAATATAAAAAATATAACTGTTGGAAAGGACCCTTTGGGTATAGCTTTTGACGGAGATACAAAAACAATATATGTTTCCAATGCTGAGGATAATTCCGTTTCTCTAATTGATGGCGAAGCAAATAAAGTAGTGGCCAGGGTCATGTTTAATATTGAACCTTTTAACTCGGGTCACATAGAATGCGATGACGCAACCGACAAGGGTAAATGGAACGCACCGCTAAAACAACAATACTATGTTTATTCTGGCTCTGGATGTACAGCTATACCATATCCAAGTTTTGAATTTGTTAGTTGGCAGGAAAATTTAGGCAAGAATTCAACACAATTCATAAACGCTACTGCTAAGCCATCCATTCTGGATCCCATTTTAAATGTTTTTGGATTCAATCCTGATAAACCGGAATCTAAACTCAGTATTACAAAATTTGGAAATTTTACTGCAAGCTTTAGACCACTTCCTCCTCCAATTCCGCCAGAATATGTGGCAACCTTGTTTACTGTTGTTGCTACGGCTTTTATTGGTACATGGTTGACTCCAGCGTTGATAGGATGGAGAAAAACAAGAACGCAACGCAAGTACTTTAAGGAATGTATATACCAAATTGGCAAATTGGATAAAAATGCAATAGACAATAAAATTATTGGATATTACGCAGATGGAAAGTTAAGTGACGTTCATCATCAACTTTTAAACGATAAGATTTCTGAGTATTATGAGGAGAAGGGATCGGATAGGTATAGCCATTAGACGTTATACCAGGCAATGGGTGCCTATAATTCTTAAATTAGCGATATGCAACAGAAAAATATTGCTCTTGTAACAGGTAGTTCTAGTGGAATAGGCTTTCATACTTCTCTGTTTCTTGCAAGAGCTGGTTTTTATACGTATGCAACTATGAGAAACCTTGATAAATCTTTCCAAATAGTCGATATTGCTCAAGAAGATAATTTACCACTTGAGGTTTTACGGCTGGACGTGACAGGTGATAAATCTGTTAAAGATGCTATTAATACAATAGCAGTAAAACAAAAAAGAATAGACGTTGTAGTTAACAATGCAGGCTATGGATCTACAGGGGCAGTAGAAGATTTTTCTATAGATGAAATAAAGGCGCAGTTTGAGACTAACTTTTTTGGGGCCATAAGAGTCATACAATCTGTATTGCCTATAATGAGAGAGCAGAGAAGTGGCATAATAGTAAATATTAGCTCTATAGGTGGCAGGATAGCTTTTCCATTTTCTCCATCTTACGCAAGCACTAAATTTGCTCT
>JASHSN010000632.1 GCA_030038695.1 Nitrososphaeraceae archaeon | reverse complement strand
CTATGGGTTAATCCCAATATAGAATACGTGAAAATATATCTTAGAGACAAGGACGAAAGATGGATTGTGAGCAATGAAGCAGCAATAAAATTGCGATATCTTGATCATAAAGTCACAATAGAATCCAAGTTATTGGGCAAAGAGATGATTGGGATGTTAGCTAAAAACCCAGTTACTCATGCTTTGTTACCTGTCTACCCTGCCTTCTTTGTTGATGCCGACAGCGGCACCGGATTCGTAATGTCTGTTCCAGCTCATGCACCGTATGATTATCAAGCACTCGAAGATCTGAAAAATAATATTTCAATGCAAAAGGAATTTGGAATAAAGTTTGAAGTAAAACCTATTACCGTCATTGAATCAGATGATTACTCTGGTATAGGAGTAATACCTTCTAAGCAGATCATAAGCAAATTCAACATAGTAGATCAGACAGATATGGAAATCGAAAAAGCAACTAATGAACTCTACTCACATGAATTTTACAAAGGAAAGATGCTTCAAAATACAGGAAAGTATGCCGGCATGTATGTCTCTGAAGCAAAGGACAAGGTAAAGAATGACATTCTTACAACTGGTGATGCTGACATAATGTTTGAATTGATAAATAAACCGGTCAGATGCAGGTGCGGCACCCAGTGTGTTGTTAAACTATTAAATGATCAATGGTTTCTGAATTATGGGAATGTGGAATGGAAATATTTAGCACATGAATGCCTTAACAATATGGAAATAGTTCCAGAAGAGATCAGACAAGAATTTAATTACGTAATAGATTGGTTAAGAGAGAGGGCTTGTGCAAGAAAAACCGGATTGGGTACTAATCTACCATGGGATCAGCACTGGATTATTGAAAGTCTCTCCGATTCTGTCATCTATATGGCGTACTACATACTGGCAAAGTATGTTAATGATAAATCAATCAATGATGCTGATGATCTAAACGATACAGTTTTTGATTACGTGTTACTAGGAAAAGGCAACATTGTCGAGGTCGCTTCAGATTGCAATATCCCTACAGTATTACTTAAACAAATAAGAGAAGAATTTTGCTATTTTTATCCGGTGGATTCAAGACATTCTGGACGAGATCTTGTTCCAAACCATCTGTCATTTTTTATATTTAATCATGTAGCAATTTTTGACAGAGAGAATTGGCCAAAGCAGATTGTTGTAAATGGCTCCGTTCTGATGGAGGGCAAAAAAATGTCTAAATCGCTTGGGAATATTATACCACTTCGCGAAGCTGTCAAAAAATATGGTGCAGATGCGATCCGTTTATCAATACTTATTTCTGCAGAGCTTTTACAAGATGCAGATTTTTCATTTGATACAGTAAAAGGAATTCAGTCCAAGCTACAAGATATATATGAAATGGGAATCGAATCTATTACAAATTCTTCACGAATGCAAATAAATAAAGCAAAACTCTATGAAGAACTAGAAGACAGATGGCTTCTTAGCAGGCTACAGCGAACTATTGCAGATACTACTGTATCAATGGATAATCTACGTGTTAGAGAAGCAGCACATAATATAGTATACTCTCTGGATCATGATCTGCAATGGTATAAAAAAAGGGCTAATGCCAAGAATCGAGAAAGATCTTCAGTTCAATATACTCTGTTAAGATTTCTTAATGCCCGTATTAAGATGCTTGCGCCATTTGCCCCATTTTTAAGTGAGGAATTGTGGGAGAAGATTGATAATTCATCTGCGTCCATCACTTTCACGAGTTGGCCAACGGTGGAGGAGAATAAGAAAGATATCGTGGCTGAAGAATCAGAGCAGCTAATCATGAATTTGATTTTTGATCTTCATAAGATTGTTAAGGTAACCGGGATTAATACGAAAAAAATAATATTTTATACCGCCGCCCACTGGAAATTAAAAATTTATTATAAGATTCTCTCAATTATATTTTTAGAAAGTAATACTAACTTTGGAGATATCATGAAACAGTTGATGAAAGATCCGGAAACAACAAATGCTAAAAACAATCCCAATATGGTGAAAAAAATGATTGAAGATATTCTATCAGATCCAATTGCAACAAGAAACAGACGAGTACACCTCGAGAATTTTGGGGAAAGATTTCCAATAGAAGATGCTAGAAAACTATTAGCTTTAGAAAGCGGGAGCGAGCATGCTGATATTTTGGTATATTCAGAAGACGATACTACAAAATACGATCCAAAGTCGAAAGCAAAATTTGCTAGGCCATTCAAACCTGCAATTCATTTGGTCGAACAGTAGTGAACAACTACCAATCATAGATCGGTAGGCTCTTTCGGGTTTCTCTTGTCATCATTGCAGTGGGGAAGCTAATGGGAACGTGATGATAGGCAAGTATTACTCGGAGAACAATTTTCTATTTCGATGGTTGCCAGATGGCAAATCAAGAATAGTTATGGTCAATGACAGGCCGTAATGTAGCAGCACTAAATGACAAAGGCTATGTTCTCAAGAATCTGGGCGATTATACTGAAGCTATAACATACCTTCGCTATAGATCCTAATAACAAATCTGCATTAAGCCTAAAAACACTTTTACTGAAACAAGACAGAATGCTTCCTACATCACGTCACACTGCCACTATACACGTGTCTCATACGTTACTGCTGCCAGGTAACGCCGGAAATCTCTAGGGCAGCTGTGTATTAACTTGCTCCAAGTTTGGAAACGCACCATTCGTTTTTTGTCCGTTTATAACGCAGCCAGCGCAATTCGTTTATTTGCGCCATTGCTTTTTGTAACGACGGTTGAGGAATGAATTATAGGAATTACACTGAGTTTAGTAAATTCGTTGAAGCTGCTGGCTTCTTTTGAAAATACACTATTTTCACATGCAATCTCGTTAACGGGATTCCACAGAAACTCAAATTGCCTGAGAGTAAATCCAGCTCTAGGTTCATACTTACATTGTTTGATTATGCTCGAGGACAGAGGACAGAGCGCTTTTGCTCATGCTAATGTTACCGTCCAAATTGGATCATTTTATCTAGTGATTCTAAACTGCGAATTCTTGTATAAATTTTCCTCAATCATAACCATAATATTCAATGGTCTTCATTAATTTTGATAATAATAATAATAATTTATGTAAAAGTATTGGTTGAATAAAGGCCTGGTGCTGGTAGACCTATTTCGTGTAGTGCATCTCACAAGTCGAACTGAGTCATCTCAAGGCCCAACGAATCTTGTATCCGGTTTATGGTTTCTGCATAATACCAAACCCTTCCAGGTTCACCTCTATCCTTGTTAAGTTTGAAGGCTGTCCAGCTCTGCTTGAGTGCACTGATAGCGGCCCCAAGCGTCATTCCGAGCTCTGGGACCCACGTTAGTTTCACCTGCTGGGGGTCCATCTGGTCAAGGCGATATTTGGTGATGATTTCAGCAACTTCATATTCATCTTCATGAATATGGTCTCTGAGTATGATTCTACTCAGTTGTTGAGAGAAAGGCTTGATGACTGGGCTTCCCGCGAAAAATACGGAGTATGGGGGACGCATGTGTATCTATACAACTGCCACTCAACATTCTGCTTCATCAACTCTGCCGTCGGAGCCCCTAGCTGTAAATGCGTCAGCAAAACGTCTGTCAATGAAGTTAGCCATAGTATGGAGGCTCCAACCGCCTTTGACATTTAGGTGCGAGACACTTTATCACAGTACTAACAGGGTTCGGCTATATTTGATCGTCAATAATGACCCATAAGTATTGGTTTTCTATATTTAGTAGGTGGACTATAGGAGTTCTGTACGTCTATCTTAGTGAAATGGGAATAGGAAATTAACGACGACCACTACTCTATATGGGTCCCTTTCTTCTTTCTCGCATGAATAATTGACGAGACGATATATAGCGAAAATCCTACAATGACAAGAGGTAGTCCATAAAGAGAAAATCCGCCTCTATGTGTATAGCTTCCTAGGCCCACAAATATGGCTCCTACTATTAACAGGGACAATCCTGCTCGAGCCGCTGCAGGTATCTGAATTTTCTTAGATGATGACAATCTGTGTGTACCCCGTTTCACAAGTATGAGATAGTAATATCTTTTTTGTCACAAAATTATAATTATGGCGCCTAAGTGGATTCCACTGTCACATCGTAGATGAAGACAGGACAAATACAGGGAACAAATGAGAACGGACTCCCAACTATTGAAGATATATTCAAAGCTAGAGACCTGTTAAACAAAGCTGTTAGAAAAACTCCATTGCAACGATCTGAGACATTTTCTAAATTAACAGGTACGAACATCTTTCTTAAGCTTGAATCTCTGCAGAGAACCGGTTCGTTCAAGGTGCGTGGAGCATTCGTCAAACTTGAGATGTTATCGAACGAAGAGCGAAAATACGGCGTTATTGCTGCCTCAGCGGGCAATCACGCCCAAGGGGTTGCATATGCCGCATTAAAAAAGGATATTTCTTGTACTATTGTCATGCCCAAGAATGCATCTCCAGCGAAAGTAGCTGCCACAAAGTCATATGGAGCGAAGGTAATCCTTCGTGGTTTAGATTATGATGAGTCCTGGCTTGCTGCGCAGGAAATAGCGAAGGATGAAGATCGCACGATTATTCATGCTTTTGATGACTCTCAAATAATTTCTGGCCAGGGAACAATCGGCTTGGAATTGTTGGAGGATCTCCATGAAATTGACCAAGTTTATTTGCCTGTGGGTGGCGGAGGATTGGCCGCAGGGGTCGCAATAGCAATAAAGACTAAAAATCCGAATGTAAAGATTATTGGGATAGAATCCAAGGCATTTCCCGCTATGAAAGAATCTCTTGCTAAAGGTTCTTTGCAAAATGTAAAAGCTGGATATACGATTGCAGATGGTATCTCCGTAAAATCACCCGGCAGACTTACCTACGAAATAGCAAGTAAATATCTAGACGACTTAAGATTAGTCGATGATTCATCGATACTTGAAACTATGTTTTTGCTCATGGAAAGAGCAAAACTCGTCGTAGAACCTGCGGGGGCAGCAAGTCTCGCTCATCTGATATCAAACGGTCACCCGGACAAAAACAAGAAAGTTATAGCCTTGCTATCTGGAGGTAATGTCGATATGTATTTGCTTGGACAAGTGGTAGCGAAGGGTCTTATGCATATGGGAAGGATGCTCAAGATTTTAATCCATTTGCCAGATAGACCCGGAGCATTGAAGACCATAGTGGACAGTATTGCAGAGCTAAGTGTCAATATTGTGGAAGTCCAACATGACAGATTAAGTCCAAATATTTCTGCTGGAACTGCAGGTGTATACCTAAGTCTTGAGATGGAAAATGCAAATCATGCAGGACGTTTAATTGAGTTTCTAGAAGCAAAAGGAGTAGAATTTAGAATAGTTACTTGACATACCAAGACTGATAAATTGTAAATCCGGTATGTACGTTTTCCCTACGATTATGTTTTTCTCACAAATAACGAATACCAAAAAATGATTTATATAAAAATGAAAAGATAGTATATTTAGCTGATGAAGTTATACTCTCTAAATCCTGCCTTATCAGCGGTTGTACCACCTATTTTTACTAGGACGAACTCTTTGTGAAGGGGCAAATGAGAGGTATCAAAATTTCTTTCATTTCTGCGAAGTGTTTCGTATTCGTCAATTGAAATCTTTTTTCTGGGTCCTATTTCTTCATCTAAGTTCATCCCTCCCACGATTTCCTTGTATTCAGGTTGGATCACACCGGTGAATACCATCGCGCTGCTACCACTACCGTATGATCCAAATCCTACCCTCTTGCTTTCAAGATCGGTACCCTTCCTATATTCAAATTCCAACAAACTTCTAAATCCCATATACATTGATGCAGTATATAGATTGCCTATTATCGTCGATGCTTCAAGTGAGCTCGCCATTTTCTTTTCAAAAACTTCATTGTAGAAAGATGTTTGCATAAATGCTCGCCTGAATTTTTCGTCGGCTTTCATAAATTCCGTGTCGGCCAAAATTGATTCAATGGTTCCTCGCGGGTCTTTGGGTGCTGTTTCTTGCAATCCTACTTCTTTTATGACTTGATTCCATCTTGGGAGATACCTCCACTCATGTCTTAACAAATATGCTAAGGCCTTTTCACCCATTCGTCTATAGGGGAGATGAACACTGAATAAATCAATGTGATCTGTTATAGATTCGCCATCTTTCAGTTGAATCAAACCTGTTTTAATAGCTTTTTCTTTGTAACTATCAAATGCCTTCTTCACTTGGATTAAATATAATAAATTAGAGTAGTTTCCATTAACTAAAGGCGTTTCCTTTCCACACGGCCTATAAAAATCATATTCATTTTTGATAATTGTCGATGCGACTTTTTGATCAAATGCTAGCAATCTCGGATTCCTCTTTACGAGCATGGCAACTGCACCTGCACCTTGCGTATATTCCCCAGCAGAACCAATATCATATTTAGCAATATCACTTACAATCACTATGGCATCTTTACCATTATTTTCGTCTGCCCTGATCCAATTTGTGTTATCGTAAAGCGCGTATGAACCACTTACACATGCAAATTTGCACTCAATTCCACCAGCGTGTTCAAAGGAGCTTTCTCCATAAACTTGTTCTAGCATTCCTATCACAAAAGAATTCATAGCTTTAGATTCGTCAAGGCCAGTCTCTGTAGCTACATACATCCTACCTATATCTTCAGGATGAAGATGGTTCTTTTGCATCAATTTTAAACAAGCGTTGGCTGCCATGCAAGCTGGATCTTGGTTAGAATCCACCAGAGCCATCTTCTTCACTCCAATACCATACTCTAACTTGCGAGGATCAATACCTCTTGCCTCGGCAAAATCCTTATAGTCTACATAGAGCTTTGGGACGTAGATAGCTAGATCGTCAATCCCTACCGACATTTATCCATCTACCATATTCATTGGAGCTATAGATATAGACAATTTAAAGTTATATCTAGCTAGTTTTGACTAATTGCGAGAGAAGATTATCGTCAGTTTAGTGATTTTTTATAATCTGATAGAAATTATCCCTCTCTGCCACTTCTAACCCAATTTGTTTAATAGATTCTATAATCTTATGTGCACTTAGCTCTGTAGATCTGGATCCTGTAGCACTTACTACCTCTTCACCAATCAAAGTGCCACCAAAATCATCAGCGCCGTAATTTAGAGCAAGCTGAGCCATGCC
>JASHSN010000631.1 GCA_030038695.1 Nitrososphaeraceae archaeon | reverse complement strand
AACAGAACAACCAATACGGAGGCTTAATGAAGAGATGGGAATTGCATTTCATACTACTCAAAAACGTCCATATCACATATATCACCCAAGGTCCAGTTATCGGCATAATAGCGGCGACAGAGGTCATAGTGGTCATGGTGGTAATAGAAATACGCGCAGCTATAGGGGACAGCGAAGTTATAATCATAGATATCACAGAGATAATCGCAAGTAAACGACTGTGATTCAGGCGGTAGGCGAATGTTTCGGTCGCTAAAATAATCAGTCATGTAATCTAGATATTTATCCTGTTTTATTATCTCCGCCAGGTCACGGATTTCGTCCAGATCATTGAATAATTTTCTTTATGCTGAGACCTAAAGATTCCAATTCGTTTATTCACTAGCCGTATCTTTCTGGGTGTTCTCTAATTCTTGCCATCGTAATGTAGTGAGGTTTCAATCATATAAGCTTTTACTATATGATTATACTGTACTATGCCTACATATATCTACTATATGCAGCGAGAAAAGTAAGCATAGTAGAAGACGAGGTGTATCCCGGAGATCATCAATTATCATTGCAGCTGTTGACCCGGCAGGCATAAAACGCCTATGTTTCACGCATAGGAATAAATTTGATGAATACTTCTCAGCATACCCCAATGAGAAAACGATTTGCCTTTGCAACACTTGCTGCTGATACTGAAAGCAACACTTGCTGCTAGACTGTCCCTGATTCCTTTTCTTACTACAGGATCAGCTACACCTTCATTCCCGATCCCCCATCCTCCAATGCGACCTCCAACAATACGTACACCACACCCATAGCTTTCTTTTATCCCACCTGTAAGAGATAGGAACTGAAATCATGAGGAATCGTATCCATAATAATTTACATACAAGCCTGGCATGGTGGACATTCCAAAATATTAGCATTGAAATGTTTTCACTGGTGGATGTCATTACAATCTAAAATAGCGTAGATGGCTTTTCTGAAAAGAGAGATTATACATAGGAGAACCATGAACCGAATAATATTAAACTATCCATAACTTCTCTGTTCTCCAAGCCAAATCTACACCGTATTGTAGATAAGAGGCAGAGCAATTATCTTAATGAAATAATTCAAGCACAGCATGACTCAAGAAATACATAAAATGTTAACTGAAGAAATTGGATTAATGAATGCAATGAGGAGAGAAAATAACAAAGGCTAAAGAAATAGGTCAAAATAGGACAGGAGTAGGCGTGTTAATATCTGTATGCCACTTTTCTTCAGTAACAGTATTACTCAAACGTATGTTATTCTATAATGACCTGGTGTCAAATTATCTGACAGATGTAGTATACTATCTTAAAGAGACGCCTAATATCCTGGATAGGTGTAGCTAGTCAGAAATACTGTTTATCGTTTCTCGCGGGCATGTGCCCATCCAGCATAATATTTTATTTAAATATTAACAATACGACTTCTGCATCGCTTAATTAGACCTGGAATATGATGTTAAATGATATGGGTTAGGAAACTAGAAACTATCCTTATAATACATCTACTTTGTATTTTAATCTAGATAAGTAGTTCTAAGATTCAAATCTATGTAAAAATATCGTATTGTTATGAATTTAAAGAATTGTGACCTAGCTGCTGTTGTTGCTCTAGTAGTACTAATGGCTGGAAGTCACATATTTGCAAATCAAGCATTCGCAATTTCGTCGGTAGGAAATATTATAAACTCTATCGTTACTGGACCCTGTGTCCAAGAAAATGGAAAATTTATGTACTTAATTTGCGCAAAATTTGACCCCTCGCTACTGACCAATGGATTAGCAGTTAAAAATCTGCTACTAAGCGACAAGACTGCAGTTAAGAATCTGCTGCTGAACGAGAAGCCTGTATTGAAGAGTTTGCTATTGAACAACGCTACTGCGTTGAAGAGTCTGCTACTAAACAATGCGACTGCATCGAAATAATCATGGTACGACAGCGTAAACAAGATGTTAAGTAATTACAGTTGATAAGATGAGATAAAAAGTGGGTAGTAGGATACATTAGTATTCCGTACTGATTGAGCGTAGTTGTGATTGACTATCCCGTTGCATTGACGTGCTGTACTGGTGGGGGTGACCATGTTCCGTTAAGAGCTTGTGGTTGGTCAGGCCAATACAAACGCATGAGAAGATTGAATGGAGTAGAACTGTTAGTGGGGGATGGTAACCAGTTACTCTGTTTTGCCTGTCCTGGACTCTGGGGCTGTACGTATATATCAAGCGAACCGTCTGCATTCTTCTTCAATCCCTGTGTGTATTTCCCTACCTGGTAAACATTTACCGGGTTTGGCACGAGTCGTTGTGTGCTATTGTACGCTGTTACAGACCAAAATCCTCCAGGATTAATTGGAGGAATCTGTGCAGGAGTAAAGTGAAGAAGATAGTTGGTACCTCCCATTAGAGGCTTTCCGGTTGCGTCTGTAAATGCGGCTAGATAAAAGGCTTCTTCTGCCGCATTTCCACCCAATCCATATTTGGCAACAGCAGCGCGTAGAAGATAGTCGGTTCCATAAGAGCCTACACCTAGGTTAGTTGTCCAGCCATTCAAGTTTACTCCAAAACTTGCTATATTTGCATTTATCAGTTTTTCACCTTCTGTTACACCTTTTTGTAATGCAGCGTTCAATGTACTATTCGTGGCTGCAGCTTTGGATGGAGTTTTACCGGGACCAATTCCTATACTGGCAAATACATCACGTATCATATTCCACAGCAAATTATTATGTAGTTCTTACAAACCCGGCCAAAAGGCCCAATCCCAAGCCGCTGCTAACAGGGATTCCAATTGTGTGAAATAGACTATGAACATTAGTTACGTCAACGTTAGCTGCCCAGTGTTGGATCTGTGTTGAAGTATCGTTTCCAAGCTTATCCCAATTAACCGCGCTCACATACCCATACTTTTGCAACAGTTGAACACCGAGAAAGAACATCCCAGCCAGGAAACCTACGATAATTGGCATCCATTTCAAGATCTTTTTCAAAGCAAAGCCTATAGCATAACCTACAAGTCCGGAACCTGCAAAGGGAATTATATTTGACAATAGTACTTCACTGCTCATGTTGTTTCCGTTGTTCCGTTATATGCCGTGTGCATTCTGGATAACAAAAATAATAGCCAGTACTGCAAACAACACTATTGCTGCTATCTTTTCTGCTGTTTTTCTATTCATCATAATCACCAAAAAATAACTAGCTTTGTCGCTGCAGCTGCTTCCTCGTTAACAACACATAATGTACCTCTTCTTGTATTATAAGCAACCAGTGCACTATACATACTAGTACTATATATCGTACCCCTAAGCTATATACTTATCGATTTAAAAAACTTCATTTCACGAGAACAAACGGCTACGTACCTCTATTATATGATATCCCATCCTATTCCACCCCTCGGAAACAAAGCTTGATCATCCAT
>JASHSN010000630.1 GCA_030038695.1 Nitrososphaeraceae archaeon | reverse complement strand
TAGAAAGCATAGACGGGATCAGTAGGACGAAGACTTTACGTTACTCCCATAGTCACGCTTTCCTTCCTCGTGCGCAGCTCCCCTTGAAGCGGTGATGCCAGAATAATCCCCTTTGATCTCTTGCACATCAGGGTACTTTTGAATTCCTTCAAGCGTTTCAAGGGTTATCTTGTGATTAACTACGAAATGTGTACCGTTGTCGTATATTTCTGGTACCATTCCTGTATTTGCAAGTATGGTCTTTTTGGCATCTTCTGGATCTCTACTACCATCAGTAAATACCTCAACAGTATACATTAGTGGCTCTTGAGGGTTTTGCTCTTGACGGAGGATCACATCCTCTACTAAAATAGGATCCACTTTAGGTAAAATTGTCTTGCAAGCAGTTCGAAATTCTTGAAACTTTCTCCTTAATTCTTCAATACTAGACATATAACAGTATAAATCGTAATTTCTTTATTTAAGTCTACAATGCCATCCGATAACCCGTGGGTGAAATAATTCTTATAATTCAAAAACGATACTTTGTTGCGTGATTAATTATGTCTTATGTGATACTCCTTTGACCACTAAAGTCTCGACATTAGTCTCAGTCTCTGTAACGTCTAGTGGAATCTTTATCGTATAGTATGAGCCCCAGTGTAGTTTCTTTGAATAGGAGATTTCTCTGGTGTCTTTTTGTTCTTCTAGATAATATTTGTCTTTACAAGACAAGGGTTTTTCAGTTTGTCATTCTCACGATCATCAAAATATTTCACAACATATAAGATATGCAACCAAAGTACCAGCATTCTCAACTTTTCCTGCCATTATCATGCGTTTTAATTCCTCAACTGATACGATTTCGACCTTTCTAATATCCTCGACACTATCACTATCATGTTCATATTCACCTTTAACCAGATTTCTTCCTCTGAAGATATGAATAAGCTGTTTTGATATATTGACTGATGGATTGTATGTATATACTTCTTCGATTTCACTAGCATGGTAGCCTGTTTCTTCTAATAATTCACGTGTAGCTGTTTTCTCAGGGTCTTCATTATTTTCGATATGTCCTGCAGGAAATTCAAGTAATACTCTACGCAGAGGGTATCTATATTGTCTTATCATAACTAAGGTATCTTTATCAATAAAAGGAACAATAACAGCAACGTCTGGCGTTCTATACCAAGTGTAATGTGTGATCTTATCTCGTCTTACTTCAACCTTATCTTCATACAACTCCATCCAACGATTCTGGAAAAGGAGTTCACTATGTATTATTTTCCAATTCGAGACCATGTTATTTATTTATGGAAACCTAAACATCGTATTATTATTCATACGATCACGTTTGGCCAGAAGCATAAAGATACTATTCAGTGGTCTACGTATAGAATAGAATCTCTGTTTTTCTATCACTGCGATCCAAGAAGTACCAATTAGTCTGTATGCAGGTTTACCTGCAACGATTGACGAATTTGTAGCCTAGGAGCTATCAAATGATCGTAAATCATCGTATCCTTGTCCTGTTCCAATATATAAAATAGGTTTAGATGTAATATACGATATCGATATTGCAGAACCGCCTTTAGTATCTGCATCCATCTTTGTCATTATAACACCATTGAATTCTGTATGATTACAGAATTTTTTAGCTCTATTCCGATGAGGTTCATGTCAATTCACTTTGCATTTTGCCAAAATATTTTAGTCTTATTTGCGATGTATAAAATACAAGAGCGTAAATATTATATGAACATGATACGTGGCAGATTCAAAGGTACCGGTTGGTTTTATTCGAGATATAGGCCATGGTATCCTGACGTTCTCTTCAATTATGTCAAAGATTCATTCCATCTAAATGGCTCAGAAAATTTATTAGATCTTGGTTGTGGTCCAGGACATTTAGCTATTCCAATAGCAAAATATGTTAAGCGAGTTATAGGTGTGGATCCAGAACCAGAGATGCTTATTGAAGCTAAAAGACTAGCTGACTATAATAAAGTTAAAAATATAAAATGGGTTCGTGGAAGTTCAGATGGACTAGATCGATTATTATTCTCAGACAAATTTAAATTAACAACTATGGGCCGATCCTTTCATTGGATGGATAGGGAACGTACTTTATCTTCTTTGTTTAAGAAGACTCTTTATGGTGGAGGAATAACCATTATTCAAGAGAATCACGATGAGACAAGAAAAAGAAAATGGCAAAAGGCAATGAATCTTGTAATTGAACGGTGGTTAGGAGAAGGAAAACAAAAAGGACAAAAATATGCAGTAGAGAAATTTTCAATGTACAATATTAAAAACAACGATAATAACAATGCTAATAAAAATAAAAAACACCATGATAAATTTGTCGCAGCATCTAATTTTAGTAATATGAAAATATGGAAATACAATTATCAACGCACTTGGAATATTCAAAGTATCATAGGATTACTTTATTCTAAATCCTCTTCTTCGATATATGTCTTGGGCAATAAACGTAAGCCCTTTCAGGATGATATTATCAAGACACTATCAGAAATCCAACCCTCAGGCGAATTCATTGAAGATGTAAGTTTAGAAGCTATTCTAGCATGGAAAGAATAAGAGATAGATTGGATGATGTTTTACTTTCCCCTCATAAGAGATAGATGTTATGCACCCCCCAAGTATAAAGATTGCAATTGCAACTAATACCAAATTGATTTGGATGACCATTTTATTAGGCCCTGCTTGTCATGCGCTGAGATAGGTGTTCGTATTGGAATAGACGTTTGTGTTCAGAACGCAGAGGTCTAAAATGGTCTTCTGTTTCATAACTTGCGTAGCCAACAGGTAGTATACTTCATGACTCCAGAAGAAATCTTGGTTTGGTCTACTGATTCATACTCTGAAAAGAACACAGAAACTGTGAATCTATCCAGACGCAAACCTGACCTATTCATTTTTCGCCGGCACCCTCATAGTTGTCTTTCTTGATCTTTGATAGCAATTCACGTAGCCTTTTTAATTCCTTTACTATAAGTTGCATGTCTGCCTTTTCAGGCGCCCATAAAATGCTGGAATACGCATGAAAAAAGAAAGTAGAGATGCCTCAGGGAAGACACAGATTGCTTTGGCTGCGACGGATCAGCAGCACACACAGCCCTTTACCGGTATCTTTTCCGCAGAAAAAACCAAGAGATGAGTGAAAAAACATGATAGTACCGCAGAAAGATACTCCGTAGGATGTGTGTGCTGCTATTCCCTTCGTTTTAATAGTGATTCGCATGTGAACTACCACCGAACAAGTTCGGACTGGACTGGAAATTCCCTTGGAAAAAACGCAAGAGTTCGGACTGGTCCACTGTTGTCCTCCCTGCTTGATTGAGATGCCGTACGGCCCCTGTCTATGAGATATACCCATAGACCCGGTTCCGATCCTTCAAACCCTTTCGTCCTCGCTCTAGTTGGTACATTTATGACCTCTCGGGTATGATCCCAGCGTGCTACTCAGTATTGGTACCCGTACTGGGTCACCGAACGACACAGCCGTCGGGACATTCTACCGATGGATTGCCAGAGGTAGCTAAAAAACTACGCGAGGGGTCTAGGATGATTCATCCACCGGTTGAAACCAGTGGTCTTCTCGCCTGATTTCTCGTCGATAAAACTTGTACCCCGCGGACGATTAAGCTTGAAAAGAGGGGGTGCTGTTTTAGACGTTGAAATATCATGTATCTTTGTTGTCATTTTTCAGACCCCCCTCCTTCAAACAGTTTAGTGAGAACACCACTCATAACCTCACGTAGATATCGTCTAATTTTACCCCGCTCTGTGAGTTGTTGGCATCAGCTTTCTGTTTCTTATTGCTGTTTTTAAATATGAAAGGATACTGCATCAAACCTTTGAGGGATATACCGTGCTTTTGAGCCTCAGCTTTGAAAGTCTCTAAATAAGCGTTCCATTTTCGA
>JASHSN010000629.1 GCA_030038695.1 Nitrososphaeraceae archaeon | reverse complement strand
GGAAAGACTCCGATTCAGCAAAAAAGAATACTAATCTTAGGTGGTGGATTTGGAGGAATAGAAGTTCTAAGACAACTTCAGAAAGCTTTTCAAGATGATGTAAGTGTTGATATAACACTAGTAAGCAGAGACAACTTCTTTCTCTTTACACCAATGCTTCCAGAAGTATCGTCTGGAATGATTGAAACAAGACATATAGTAACACCGGTTAGAACCTTTTGTAATCGAGCCAAGTTCTACGAAGCAAATATAGAGTCAGTAGATCTAGAAAATAAACAAGTTCTTATTACTCACGCAGTAGGAAAGGAAACAGATCCAATTGCCTGGCGAAGTCACGTATTGAAATATGATCACCTTGTTTTAGCGCTTGGTGGTGAAACAAACTTTTTTGGAATGACTCAAGTAGCCAAGTACGCTTTCACGATGAAAAACATAGATGATGCTATGATACTGAGAAATCATGTCGTAAACATGTTAGAACAGGCAGACGTTGAAAGTGAAAATAAGCACAGAAGAAGTTTGATAACGTTCGTTGTTGTCGGTGGAGGTTTCTCTGGCGTAGAAACTGTTGGAGAATTAAACGACTTTGTACGTGAATCTATAAAACACTATTATCACAACCTAGAAGATAAAGACGCAAAAATAATACTTGTCAATTCTGGTAGACGGATTTTACCAGAAGTTAGTGAAGACTTGGCTGAGTTTGCTTTGCAAAAGCTGAGAAAGGATGGGGTTGAGATAATATTGAATACTCGTCTTGTAGGAGCTGAACGAGATAAGGTGAGTTTAAGCGATGGTGTCACTATATCATGTAATACCCTGATCTGGACTGGTGGAATATCACCTAACATAATAGTCAAAAAACTCGCATGCGATCATGAAAAGTCTGGTAGAATAATGGCTAACAATCATTTAGAGATTATGGGATGCGAGGATGCGTATGCTATTGGCGACTGTGCTTCTATTGAGGATCCCAGAACAGGAAATCCCTATCCACCAACTGCACAACATGCGCTAAGACAAGCAAGGGTAGCAGCAAACAACATAATTTCACTCATCAAGAGTAGAGAGGCTGCTGAGGCTAAAAAGGAGATATTCGATTACAAAACAAAGGGAATAATGGCTTTGATTGGACAAAGGAACGGTGTTGGAGTTTTGTTTGGACATAAGGTTTATGGATTTACAGCTTGGTGGCTTTGGCGTTCATACTATTTGGGAAATCTTCCAACATTAGAAAAGAGGTTAAGAGTAGCTGTAGATTGGTTCATAGATCTGTTCTTTAAACGTGATGTAACGCGGCTCAAGACTCTTACAGTGGAAAGGCCAATAGAAGATCGTGCGAAACAAACGTTTAGCTGATTATCATTATATAAGAATGTGCAACTATAGCGTCCTACCTATCGTACATTCACAACCCTTATGTGCGTTTGATACGGATAAGATCACAGATGATAAATATATAGGACATTTCATGTCTGCGGCCTTATACATTCTACAATCTAACCCTATAGTCCTCGGTGTCATAAAGTAAAAGTTTTCTGATGTTTAAATTATTCTTTGGTCATGTGCAGATGCAAAAATCGATGCAAAAACGACATGATTTTATTTCAGGCCAATGCGTTTCGCTATTACATGGAATAGAACGTAGGAGTGCCTCCGTACCTCAGTAGCTATAGCTACGGCGAAGAACGTAGGATGGGTTAGCAATGTATGGTCATAGGTTGCGGCAAACTCAACATGACTGGAAGAGTTATTAAATTAACGAAATTGAGAATCCTTATAAAATATACGTCATTAATCTATGAGCATTGAATCATGAAAAAATGTTCACTATCTACGCTATTCTGGGAACAGCGTCGTGCCTGATATTAGGTAACATTGTTGTACCATCTTACGCATTATTAAACCGTGCTGGTCAGTCACAAGTAAACACCGACCCTGGAATTGACAGACAGGTACTGAAAGGAGTAGTACTTATCCTAAAGGGTGTAAACACCATTTTAATGGGTAAAACATCCGGAGGATTGGATGAAGTTTCATTAGGAGCTAATATGATACGCACATCTTGCAATATTACTAATGGTGAAAAAGGTGCAAACGGGACTCCAGGGAATGGTGTAAATGGTGGCCAAGGTGGCGAAGGTGGTAAAGGTGGTAGTGTATACTGTGCTTCTGGTCCTAGTGCTGTTACGAGCAGTAATGGTGGTAGTGCTTATATCGGAGGTGGCGGTGGTGGCGGTGGTGGCGGTGGTGGCGGTGGTGGCGGTGGTGGCGGTGGTTAGCGTTCCTAAATCGCAGTTTGTTTTAAAACCGGAGCCCTTTTCTGGCTCCCTAAAATCTTGCTGAGAAATACGATTGGTCTGGTATATCTATGGACTAGGAGCATCGTGTGGACACGCCCAGAACACTTCCGAGATTTTTGCCGAGAAGAGAAGCCACCCATTTCAATGAGTGTGTAGTTCACTTCATACTACCCATTATGCTACCATCGTAATTCATTGGGCTAGTTTATCCTATGAAGTGCTGAAGTGAAGGGCATCTCCTCATCCAATGTACTAAGTCAAGTTTCAATTTTTTTATCATTTATCCTTTTATTAAGGAAGGAGAAGGCGATTCTAATGGTAGGCTAAACGTAAATGTAGCTCCCTTTCCAAGAACATTATTTTCTCCCCATATTTTACCACCATGAGCGTCTATGATACCTTTGCAAATATACAATCCCAATCCTGTTCCATGATAAGACTTTGTCGCAAATTTTGAGAATAATTTTGGTAATATATCGGGATCTATTCCGTCACCACTATCTTTCACGCTAACAATCAACTTGCTTTCTTGATCTTCTTCCTTTACCGTCGTTACTATAGTTCCTTCCTTTGTGAATTTGACAGCGTTACTTAGCAGGTTATCAATCACTCGAACAAGTCTATGTCTATCAGCTTTTAGAGAAATTGGTTTTGAAATATTAAGTTCCGTAGCTAGACCAATACCTGCTTTCTTTTCATTTAGAAGTTGTTTTTTATAATCTACAACAAGATCTGAAATTAGTACATTTAGATCTAGACTTTCTTTGTTCAGCTGCAAGGTGTTGCTCTCGATTTTTTGTACATCTAGTATATCCTCAGTCAGACTTTGTAATCTGATTGCATTT
>JASHSN010000628.1 GCA_030038695.1 Nitrososphaeraceae archaeon | reverse complement strand
TTAGGATAGCATCTGCATAAGGTACGCTTATCTAAGTGTTATGCCTCCACTTACGCGACAATAATAAATAATATTACGAATATATTCCTGCTCTTACCAATTTTTTCGACCGAAATTTGCAAAGCTAATGAATATGCATAAGTATTCTTGATGAATGATGATGCCATGTTAAATGATTGTACACCTAGCAAATCCTCGATTAGAATATATATCACTGCTCTGGCATGATTAGGTAAACCTAACGTGTTTATGAATGAGGAGAAATTAGAAGTTGGTAGCTATTAATTATTGGGAGCTTTTGTTGCTTGGGTCCATAGCCGGCTTTACGATTTTTTTGGGTCTACCTTTAGCTAGGCTACAAAACGTAAGTCCTAAGAGGAAGGGCTTTCTTAACGCAATTGCTATTGGCATATTGGTTTTTCTCATTATAGATGTGTTTGGTCATGCCTGGAATTCAGCTGGAGATGTAGCAAAGGATACCTTCGCAGGAAAAGTGCCCTTTGTAACAGGAGTGACTACTGTTGCTGCTTTGTTTGGGGGAGTTGCGATAGGACTTTTAGGACTTGCTCTCTATGAAAGCATATACATGTCTGGTAGGAAGAACACCGCCTCCCTGACACGTAGAAAAGGGTTTTCCTTTCAGCAAGATCCTGCAGCAAGAACGGAACGAATCGTTGGATCTAGTGGCAGCACAGGAATAGATCATGGTAGCCGACAAGCAGAATATGAACGAGGCGAAGTTCTTCTGCATGAGGAGACTGCATATAGACTTGCTATGATGATTGCAATTGGAATTGGTGCTCATAACTTTAGTGAGGGGCTTGCTATTGGTCAATCATACGTATCGGGAGCGATAGGATTGGCAATTATTTTGATAATTGGATTTGGTGCTCATAACGCTACTGAAGGGTTTGGAATAGCTGGTCCTTTAACAGGTCTAGCCAAGAAACCAGGAGTTCGTTTCCTAGTTCTTGCGGGTTTAGTTGGTGGTGGTCCTACCTTTCTTGGCACTGTTCTATGAAGCTTATGGACTTCCACTATAACATCTATATTCTTTCTATCAGTTGCAGGAGGAGCTTTGATCTATGTCTCGATGCTCATGTATAATTCTGGTAGAAGACAGACTACAAATAATATTCTAATGTTAGGCATTTTCGTTGGATTGTGTGCAGGTTTCATTACAGATCTAATAATTACACTTGGAGGGGCATGAGAAAAATATTGAACACAAAACAAACAAATGCCAGACTTGACAAATGACGAAGGTAGCACTCATCTATCGTAATATTACTACGTAGTTATGTCTGCAATAACAATAAAACTACTATCGACAGTAGCTTTACCTTGGTTCACATCAACTAATAAACCAACCGGTGCCGTCAGCACCCCCACAGAAGATAGTCTGACAAATCCCGAATACTGCTCCTTGGCCTTGGGTTTTAGTCTTTCAACCTTGGCTATCATACCTTTTCAAGGTTGTAATAAATAGAAGATAAAATCTAATATGCAAACATCATTTAGGAAACCGTACCTAAAATTTAATATACAAAAGTAGTAAGTCATCATGTTATTGCGATGAGGACGAAAGGATTGAACCGATTGTGAAACACATCATCTCCTATATCCACCAACGTAAGAATATGTGTCTACTGTGTTCGATCTTTGTGCAAGAAGTGATTATCAGAAGAGTTTCTCTGAATGTATCATTTGTAATACAATTTAATGCCATAATAGACGTCACGACGATAGACGCACAATGTGATTTATTGTATTGTGTTTAGGGTGATTTATTCTGTAGGAGTGTTCGAAATGGTATTAAGATCTATTCTTAATGTGACCTTTACTCCAATATTAACAATAATGATGATCTTATCTCTCGAATATAATACGCATTGCATTTCTTCTACGTTTACAGCAATGATGATAAGAGTTCCTTACGGACTGAGTTCGTCCTGAATATGGAAATATCTACGTCGAGCATTATCATCATAATATTCGTATTTGCAGTTACAATAATTGTAGCGATAGTGTGGTACACGTTAAATAATATCCCAAAGTTTAATGGTGAATTTGTGAAGGTATTAAATATCGCCCTTATCAAACCCACATTTACAGGTGCGGCCTACCACAAATCATTTTACAACTTCTATTTCATCTATTCTAGTCTGCCATCACACACACGAAAGAATATTACATCAGATTTAAATCTACTTTCTACCGAAGTAACGAATCAAACGACTAGATCATCTTCAGCCTTCTCGATTGATTATTTAACTCAGCATCTGAAGACGTCTAATTCCAACATTGATGTGTTGACTGATGCTGATGCAGATAATGTTGATTCTTTATTTTTCAATAATGGAACCAACAAATATGATATTATCATACTTGGACACCAGGAATATGTCACGCAACAAGAATATGATAATCTAAAGCATTTTGTTTTAAATGGAGGGACTTTAGTTCTCCTGGATGGAAACGTATTCATTGCTGAGGTGAAATACGATAGAGATTCTCATACTATAACATTAGTAAAAGGACATGGTTGGGCTTTTAATGGTAAATCAGCGTGGAGAAGCGTAGGAGAAAGATGGAAGAACGAGACTTCGCAATGGATAGGGAGCAACTCCTTTTGTTTTTCATGTTATGTCACATTTATCAATAATCCGTTCCAATATAAGCATCATGAAGAACAGTACCTGACAAATCCTAACGACATAGTCCTCTTAAATTATCATGCCTCTACCTCAATAAAACAAATTGTAGACCCTCTGATTGCGACGTACGAACTGAACTATCAAAAAGGAAAGGTAGTAGCTCTAGGTATTTACTCGGACGATATAATTGCTAACCCCAAATTCAACAAATATTTTGATAGCTTGTTAGTAAAGTATGCACCAATTAAGCAAAAGGTAAATCATTGATGGAGATTCTCACAGACCGCAAAATAGGATCAGTTTGGCAGGGTAGGATATAATGAATCCATGGGACGATATGTAACATGATTCGAGAAGGTTTCACTGCGTCGTGCAAAAGAATCCGATATCAAAATGGGCTGGTACACGAACATGATTTTGTTCCTAGAAGGTTAAGGGGATCAAATCATTTGGGTATTTGTTGTACTACTTGCAGAAAATGTTACTGTTATTTGTGTGGGAGATTCTTGGAAAAGGATACAAAAGTATATGACCCTGATCAGGAAGGAAAGGATTAGTTGAAATTCAATTCGTGCATATGTTTTGGTGAGTTATAAACCATCGTTGGTCTCAACTTTTAAATCCAGTTATTTTAAACTGTCCACACAGGTGAATTTTCGGCTAGCAGATAAGCAGCAACAAAAAACCCGGTTTACCTTATGAGTCATGCAAGTAAGCCTCATTATTCAATTAAAATCCTCACCATCCAAATTTTTATCCGTTACCTTAACCAACATCGAATCTGTCCACACAATTCTATCTACAATATCTATTGGTTCAGTATTTGCGGTTGCGTTGACCGTGTCAGCTCAGTCCTTGCGGGTCTGCTCCGAATCCTTTGACATCACGAGCAGTACGTACTGTGCTAAACCATTCTTTGGTTTGATCTGTCGCAGGATCTTGAATGGCTTCGCGAGCTCGGGTATCTCGATCTTGTAAGAGAAGAACAAGTCACCCATTACGATGAAGGAGCCGGCCTGTGTCCAAGACGAAAGACGGGAGTAGGCCTTGAATCGCTTCTTCCCAAAATTATGAAACACGAGGTTAGAGACGATGATGTCCAACTTTTCAGCGGGTGCGAACCTAAACACGTCGGCCTTCTTGAAATCAATCCTGTCCGAGAAGCCAAGAATTTTCGAGTTTTCTTTCGCCTTCTCGAGGCTTGACCTTTTCAGGCTGGCATGCTTGAAAGTGTCAATCCCTGTTATCCGTGCGGTCTTGTAGAATTCAGCACTGACACAGCTCAAGAATCCGAGGCCGCAGCCCACATCGAGAATCTTCAATTCATCTTCTCTCCCGAACGGGAGAGAAGCGAAGGCATCAATGAACATGGCCTTCACGACTGCACGTACCTCCTTGGAAGCCACTGACGTTGAATGGTGGTAGGTCCCAAAGTCTGGTTCCTTAGTTTTCTCTCTCCTTCTAGAAGGTATGAGAGAACCTAACTCATCCATCCTACAGATGGACAAGCTCCAAGCACTTATATCTGCAGCTCTCGAATTTAGGAGGTTAT
>JASHSN010000627.1 GCA_030038695.1 Nitrososphaeraceae archaeon | reverse complement strand
TAAAAAATTTAGTAGGAATGCGTCTCTTCTTTATGTTCTTGCAGGTATTTTTTCCTTTTGAATCGTTCACCACATTTTTCGCATTTGAATGGGTTTTCGAATTCTAAAAGAAAACGTGCCCTTCTTTCTTGTATATCGATTGGGCTACTGCTGTCCATGTCTGTTAATGAAAATTCTCTGTCTTATTAGGTATTGCGCATCATTGTTAGAGAAACTTCAATCAGACGATTTCCTACAATCTATTCATCTGTGAATAATTGACTAAAAAAATTCTGACAGGTTTAGACCTGACGACTTTTATGTGTCTACTGGAATCGCGACAAACAATTCTTGTTGATTTGTATATCAGCTTGTACAAAATGTCGATTATAGTGAGTACAAGTAAATAAAATAAATAAAATCATGAATTTCAAAATATATTAATTCCATATTCAAATAAACTAATAATACCAGATACAAAGTTGGAACATACCGTGAGGTGATCTTAATAGGGGAGGTATGAGTGCTCATATTGTAAAAGGAAGCGAATATGAAATTAGAGCGCAAGTAAGCGAAAATTGATATGTGCATTCTTGTACTACTGTTGCTTTAGTAGGTATTGAATGAAAGCGTATACCTTACTAAAACGATTGCTCATTTGTCTGAGGTGCCATTGCGGTCGCTGGATCGTTATTAATATTAGGGTAAGACAATGATTAATTCTGCGATATATGTACATAAGCTTGGCCAGAAGGATCCCCTTAGCAACCACATTTCTGATAGCAATCAATATCATAATTCTTGGACTGGGGCTAGTCTCTGGGACTCAATTGCAAGTAATCCGCGATTATGGATTTGTTCCATATACTCTATTTCATATTAATAATAACCTACCTGACATTATAACAAGATTATTTTCCTAAATCTTCATACATAGTGGGATAGTGCATCTGGCCTTCAATATTTTAGCTCTAGCATACATAGGTGCCTATTCGGAACGATCCGTTGGAGTTCCCAGGTACGTTGTCATTTACATTTTGTCTGGTATTGCAGGAGTGTTGTTTCATAGTGTTATTGCATCTTACATACTAGGAACCGGACATGTGATACTTATAGGGGCGTCAGGTGCAATTTCAGGAGTATTAGGAATAGCCGCTGCTACTGGAAATACTAGAGCGTACTACTGGCTGGTATTGCAAATTGTATTTGCAATATTTGGTTCGTTTGCTGTGTTTCCAATTGCCTTCACGGCACATATTGGTGGTTTTCTTGCAGGAGTAATTCTTACTAAATTGTTTGTAAGAATTGAACGTAAGAAACGATCAAGGTACTACAATCCCTCGAACAAAAGTAACGACACATGGTGATGACACGTGCTCACGACTTTTAGTAATGCAAAGGTTTTATGGTTTTAAGACGAATTTTACTAACCTGTACGCGATCCTGACAGCACCTATAGTCATTTTCAATGGAAGTTCATATGAGTCTTGTCCTATGAACTTTGCTAATTGATTCCATGGACTATTACGCCTAGCAAATTCCTCTAGCATAGAGAGTCCCTCCTGTGTTACGGCAAACTTTTCTATGTATGAATGTCGTCTTATCTTGGCCTTCCTCATGGTTCTCTCTATGTAGCCTTTTGAAATGAGTCCAGTTATCAGTTGTGAAGTCGTAAATGTATTGAGTTGAATGTCCTTGGCAATCTTCTTTTCCGATTTGGCTTCCTTTCTTATTGAACTCAATATACTTAGTTCCCATTGGGTCAAGGTATCGCGTTCTGCCATTGCTGGTGAATATATGGTTTAAAATTATATTATGTTTTGTCCTAGGAAATCTAAAAACGAAAATTCCTTATTTCAATTCCAAAGATAGCAGGAAGATCGATTAAGCAATTTGGCATCTTGTCGGTTATGTAAGGTTAAATTTCATACTTCATTAACTTTTTATTGGTCTCTAGCTACCGTTAACCTAATGAGAGTGTATGGGGGCAGTTTTTAGACCCAAAGATCTCCCAAGTGCTCGCAAAAAGATAATTGAAAATGCAGTCAAAGATTTCAGTCCCGATGTTAAAAACGATGTCGTAAAATTATTGGAAGCATGGGATAGGACAGGGTCTAGAGGGTCGGAAGATAAGCTCATAGAAATTCTAGGTCAAAATAAAGCTCAGAGCTTATTTAGTCATATCAAATCACGTAAAAATGAGTTTTCTAGCGGTGAACTAGAAAGACTACAAGATATGTTCAAGGAATCTCTAACCTTTGATTGAAGCTGGGTTAAAGACAATATGCATTCTTGATCTAATACTACTTTGGTCGAGAAAATTCTAGAATAAGACAGGGTATGGGAGCAGTGTTAAGACTAGTTTCGTGTTAGCTAATTGATGGCTAAATATTCTAATTATGTCACTTATTACCTCACGGAGCCTGTACATGAGGCAAGGTTCCTTAGTCTCTTCATATAGGGTGGTATTATTAGTAAGGTCGAATGTTTTGTTCGTAATAGTATTCGTTTTTTCGTTCCATCTCGAAACCTAATAACAGTAGCAAACAGTTGATGCTCAGAACCGAAATCTATATCCGACCCCATCCGAAGGATTTCAGAAGTAACAGAACCATAGAGTCATCATATTTGATCCACTCATATATGACCCATCTCACGCATATGTAGCAATTGGAGTTCATTTCAAATTAAAAGACTTGACAAGAATGGCTCAAACTTGACGGGGAAACACAGTCAAATCTGAAAACTTTAAAGATACCATTTTTCATAGATAGATTAGAATCCTTTCCTAGACGTGACTTCATTGCGGAAACCTCAGCCTATAACAATTCATAAACGATCGCGCTGGGATCAATTTATAGTTGCGATACTGGGTTGTGCAACTGGCTCAAATTCGTCTCATACCACCAGATTCGGACCAAGTCTTCGTGTGATTGTACTATTGCATAGAATATTGTGTTATCGCATCATATTATAGATTTATACAGGAAAAAATAACTGAGATATAGCGACCTTTTATCTTTTGGCAGATATATGATAAGCAGAAAGAAGGAAGTAGAATCAAATTTGGACCATGTATCAATCACCTTTGAAGATGTGATTTCGCTAATGATCATATTCGAAGCGTGTAGAAGGAATGTAAAAGCTATCAAAAACTAGCATTGGAGAAGCATCTAAAGCACGCTCGCCGGAATTGTACAGATAGAGAGGACCAAGTATGTGCATTT
>JASHSN010000626.1 GCA_030038695.1 Nitrososphaeraceae archaeon | reverse complement strand
ATTCCAGTCAACTTGTCCGTGGATATATTGATGCGCTTGCATCCATTGGATCACAAGAAAGACAGCTCCTAGGAAGGAGCCAACAATGATTACAAGGTATTTGAGGGCTCTCCTGAGGAACATCCCCATAAAAAAGCCAGCTAGACCACTACCAGCAAATGGAATAATACTAGACATGTGCAATAGAGGTTCAGTACTCATCTGCTTTTTGCTCCTCAGGATGTTTTGAAATATACTCTGAGTGAAGAAAGGCTATGATCCTCTTACCCAACCACGATCTAGGAACAATGATTTTCGCAGAGTTACCAAATTCGTTTGCAATCGCAGTTATCTCTGATATATGACGTGTCGAACGTCTCTTCGCTTTTGGGCTCCTGTCACCTTTCATTATACGTTTGTATAATCATCCTTAGCTATATACGTTCCTCGTACCAGTCATATGATTGTATAATGTTTTGGGAATTCCCCCTTGTCTACCTATTCTCATTGTAAACTAATCCGCCAGGATTTTTAACAACCGCATCTGTATTTTGCAAGAGCCTTACTATCGTGTACATGACATGGAGCCCGTATTAACATCGACGACGTTCTATTCCGCAGTATATGAAAACATCACGAAAAAGGTATCATAGATAGACTACTACAGTCGCAGACTCCATAGGAGATACTTTTCGACTTGGAAGTCCAACACTAAGGGCAATACCAACACCCACCAGCAATCGTTAGAGGTGTAAATAGGGAAGGATATGTAGAAAAATGTGTAAATAGAGGAGAATAGTAGCCAGAAGTCGTTACTGGCTCTTCATGACTGCTTTGATTTCTGCCTCAGGATCTATATGTCGCTCGCCAAAAAGATCGATCATCACTTTCTCAATCTTGCCTGTAAATCGTGCGCCTGGTTTATATTCGTCAGTTACTGGCGTGCCAGTGTCAATCCCTATATCAAACCCTTCGTAATTGGCATACACGAATTTAACAGTACGAGGGATTTGACCTTCACCTACTTTTTCATCTTCTATGTATAGCCTACCAATACCACCTGCTCCAAACTTTTCCTTACCTGTCTTTTCAAATTCAAATCTAAGCTTCACATTTTTTCCAGCAGGGACCTCTTTTTCAGATCGTACGTAGTAAAGTTCACCCATGCAGTTAAAGCAGTATGTCAGTATACGATCCTTTATGTACAAGGTCCATCCCGCACCAAGTCCACCTAACGCGCAAATTGGACCTTCAGCATTTCCATCAGCAGGAATCTCAACTTCGGCAGTAATACGGTGTGAACGGTTCTTTGTATGCGGTTGACTCTGCGGTGGTAGTCTTATAGTACCAGGATAATAGGTATATGAGGTTCGTTCCTTAACTCCTCCGCGTACGACCATAAGACGTTCCATGAGCCTATCATCTAATGGCAATACATTATACTTCCCTGCTTCAGCCCACCACAGTTGCACTAGATGTTGGAGCTTTTCAGGATGTTTTTCAGCCAAGTCATGGCATTCTGAGATATCTTCCTCTAAGTTATATAATTCCCATTTATCTTCGTCAAAGCTCCACTTTGATTTACTTTCCCATGGGAGCCTTCCATGATATGTTACTGCTTTCCAACCCTTATACCATATCCCTCTATTCCCAAGCATTTCAAAGTATTGTATCTGCTTTTTTGTAGAAGCATTTGCATCGTTGAAGCTGTAAAGCATACTAACACCTTCTATCGGTGCTTGAGTGTATTCGCCTATGTGGGACGGCGGCTGAACTCCTATGGCTTCCAAAATAGTTGGAACAATATCGATAATGTGATGAAATTGAGTGCGTACCTTGCCTTTGTCCTTGATTCCTCTTGGCCAATGTACTATAAGAGGATCTCTTGTACCACCGTTGTGGGTGTATTGCTTGTACCACTTAAACGGAGTATCACCTGCCATAGCCCAACCAGCAGGATAATGATTGTAGCACTTTGTTCCACCGAGCTCCTCTATTCTCTTCAGGTTTTTTTCAATATCTTCTTGTTCTCCGTTGAAGAAGGTTACCTCATTAAACAGACCCGTTAGCATTCCCTCTGCGCTTGCACCATTGTCAGAACAGACAAACACGAGTGTGTTTTCTAACTTACCAATCTTTTCCAGAAATGCAATGAACCGTCCAATCTGATCATCAGTATGGCTTAAAAATCCAGCATAGCATTCCATCATTCGAGCAAACAATCTCTTCTCGTCAGCTGACAAGTCATCCCATTTTTGTACTCCTTCATTGGGTGGTGCTAGTTCTGTGTTGTTGGGAACTATACCCATCTTCTTTTGCCTTTCAAGTGTTTCTTCTCTGACTTTGTCCCATCCTTTGTCAAATCTTCCCTTGTACTTGTCAATCCACTCCTTTGGTACATGATGTGGTGCATGACATGCACCAAAAGCCAACCACAAAAGCCATGGTTTCTCTGGGTGGACAGACTCGTGATTGCTCAGAAACAAAATTGCCTTGTCTACCAAATCAACACTTAGATGATATCCTTCCTCTGGTGTCTTTTGAGGTAACATAGGATGATTGTCCCATACCAGAGGAGGATACCATTGATTGCAGTCTCCTCCCAGAAATCCATAAAATCGGTCAAAACCCATCATCTCACCTGTTGGCCATCGATCGAATGGTCCTTCTGGTCCCACATCAGTATCTGGTGTATTGTGCCATTTGCCAACGCAGTAAGTGTTATAGCCGTATTGGCGCAACATGGCTCCAATAGTTGCCTTTTCTTTTGGCATTATGCCATTATATCCAGGGAAACCTGTAGCAATCTCTGTTATAGAAGCCATTCCAACTGAGTGATGGTTGCGGCCTGTCAATAGACATGCTCTTGAAGGAGAACACAACGCCGTGGTATGCCAGTTGTTGTATCGTAAGCCATTTGTTGCAAGTTTGTCCATATTTGGAGTATCTATAGGACCGCCATAGCAACTTAGCCAACCGAAACCTACATCGTCTAATATAATGTAGACAATGTCTGGGGCGTCAGCAGGCGCACGAATAGGTTGAGGCCACCATGGTTTTGAGTCTTCCCATGTACTTCCGATAGTCCCTTTGAACTCAGTCATAAATCGTATGCAAGTATATTCTATTTAAGAGATATCGACGCAAGAGGAGGTGTATGTTTAAATAATTGTGAACATAGGAGGAATTTGTATCAATTATGGATAGCAAAAGTTTGGGAACGCTATCACTCGGGCCGTAAAAGAAGTAATTGCTTGTGTCAATTCTGTCGAGAAGGGGCGCGGTGGATTAAGTCTTACCGGAATGTGCTCCTATTGAAAGACCGCTAGTTCCTGTTGACTAATTTTACCATCTATCAACTCACAATTGCTACAAGATGGAAGACATGTTGAGATCCAGATTGAGGATGTATATAATAATTCTAAATATACTACCACATGTAGGTTAAATGGTGACAACAAGAAATGAATTCTGATATACATAGGGCTTTAGTATTCCAAGGAGGAGGTTCACTTGGCGCATATGAAGCGGGTGCTTATAAGTATATCAATGAGGAACTTACACGATTTCTCAAAGCAGAGGGCAGTGAAAATGAACCAGTATTTCATATTGTGTCTGGAACATCTATAGGCGCAATAAACTCTGCAATTCTGGTAAGCTACGTAAAGGAAAATAAAACATGGGAAGGATCTGGTGACAAACTTGTTGAGTTTTGGGAATATCTTTCAACACAATCATGGGTTGATAGCATACCGCATTTTACTAACTATTGGGATTCTTTGCGCAGATTAGATAAACGAATTGCTTCAGGAGAGTCTGCCAGAAGATATTTTAGCACTAAGGAATTTATTATGAAGGGAGTTCCTAATGTATTCGTACCCAAGACACCCTTAATAGACAATCGATTTTTTGATCCATTAAATACTTGGTATATCTACGACAACAAACCATTAAAAGAAAGCTTGGAGAAGTTTGCAAAGTTCCCTATCTCTACAAGCTTCGAGTCCGGTGAACCAAGACTTTTGCTAGTTGCCGCTGATGTACAAGAGGGTACTCCAGTAATTTTCGATAGCTACGAAAAGGAAGATGGAACAAGGAAGTCAGAATACGGGAGATATGGTAGGTTGAAACGTGATGATTTAGCGAATACCTCTGAAGAAGAGGGATTTGAACATGTAATAAGATACGAAGATGGTATCGAGTCAGATTTCGTTTTAGCAAGCTGTTCAGTTCCAATAAATTATGACTACACCAGATTAGATGTGGAAACCCGTACTATGATCGTGGAAGGACAAGATGACAACACATATGGAGACAAGAACGAATCCTCAAAAGGCAAGAACGAAGTGCGCTTTTTCTGGGATGGTGGCCTATTAGCTAATACACCATTAAGGCAAACGATTTTCGCTCATTCATATTATTGGCAGAGAGTTAGAAAAGTAGAAGGTGATTTACCCACACTTAAATTCGGTATAATAAATCTTCATCCACACAAACAAGGATACCTACCTTCTGACTATGACGGTGTCCTTGATAGAAAAAATGACATCATATTTCATGACAGAACCGAATTTGATGAAAATGTTGCAGTTCTTATTTCTGATTATGTAACATTAGCAAAGGCTCTACTTGAGTTAGCTGAAGAGAGTGGTGCAAGCATAGAAGCGTTACAAAGGATTTTGAACAAGAAAACGAAGGGTGTTTCGTTTATGACTCGTAAGCGAGGAAGATATGAAGATTTACTGAACATTAAAGTAGATGTTGATTTTGTTGCACGTTTGGAGCGAAAGAACGACAGGCACACTATTTCAAATAAGACATTTGACTTTACTAAAAATACAATTCGACAACTAATCCAAGATGGATATGAAGAGACCAAAGAACAGATAAAAAAGTTTCCATTAGAAGCGCCTAAGAACTGAATAAATTGGAACAATGAGTTACCGAATTCACTCGCTATTGCCGTTATCTCTGAGATATGACGCAACTAACGCCTTATCATGCTCTGAAAATGTATGTGAATTTCTATGATCACTATATTCCATTTCGTGACTACAAATAGCGCAGAAACGTCTTTCTGGTTTGCCAGAGAATCTAAGGCGCCAAATGCCGTTTACTTTGAGCAACCTTCTCATTCTATCCTCTATCAATGAGTCCTCAAAAACCCG
Source organism: Nitrososphaeraceae archaeon (assembly GCA_030038695.1). Lineage (GTDB taxonomy): Archaea > Thermoproteota > Nitrososphaeria > Nitrososphaerales > Nitrososphaeraceae > Nitrosopolaris. The sequence continues at coordinate 3,537 of JASHSN010000626.1, read as the reverse complement.
GCCAAAAGGCCCAACCCCAAGCCGCCGCTAACAGGAATTCCAAGTGTGTGAAATAGACTATTAGTCACGTCAACGTTAGCGGCCCAATGTTGGATTTGGGTCGAAGTATCATTTCCAAGTTTATCCCAATTAACCGTACTAACATAACCGTACTTTTGTAACAGTTGAACTCCGACAAAGAACATCCCAGCTAAGAAACCTACGATAATTAGCATCCATTTCAAGATCTTCTTTAAAGCGAAACCCATAGCATATCCGAGAAGTCCACTACCGGCAAAGGGTATTATACTAGACAATAAAGTTTCATTACTCATCTGCTTGGCATCTCGTATTGGTACAATCGAAGAAGACAGATCCCTTCTGCTTGGCGAGCTCTATTAAGAACAAAGTCTTTGAGGATGCCGGTTCGCCCCACAAAAGCAGATTGAAGGATTCCTCTGATTCTAGGGCACGTATTACAATATCCTTAATGTCTTCGTATCCTTCTATTTTATCAAATGTCGGCTTGTTGCTACTAAATAGATGATGGAGAAATTTCATCTGGTCACCCGAGCTGTCAATGAGTCCTCAGAAATCCTGCGAGAAGTCCTATTCCCAGGTCTGATGTTACGGGGATTCCAAGTGTGTGAAATAGACTATTAGTTACGTCAACGTTAGCGGCCCAATGTTGAATCTGCGTCGAAGTATCGTTTCCAAGTTTATCCCAATTAACTGAATTCACATAACCATACTTTTGTAACAGTTGAATACCAACAAAGAACATCCCAGCCAAGAAGCCTACGATAATTAGCATCCACTTCAGGATCTTTTTCAGAAAAAAACCCATAGCATAGCCCAGAAGTCCGCTGCCAGCAAACGGTATAATACTGGACAATAAAGGTTTACTACTCATCTCCTTTCCTTCGCTCCTCAAGATGTTTTGAGATATATTCTGAGTGAAGAAAGGCTATGATCCTCTTACCCAGCCACGATCTAGGAACGATGATTTTGGCCGAGTTACCGAATTCGCTCGCTATCGCTGTTATCTCTGAGATATGACGTGTCGAACGTCTTTTCGATTTTGGCTTCCTGTCATTTTTCATAATACATTTGTATAATCATCCTTAGCTATATAGTTTCCGGCTTGTAATACCATCATCTGTTATAGAAGTGGATGATCCCGGATGTGAGGTCCCCACATTGAAGAACAATAGAATAGAATGTTTAATGCCTGTATTTCTAATGATTATAATCTAGTTGAAATATATCTGCAGATTTCTCCTATATTCTTAGCAATTGTTGTAAAGCATCTCAGATATACTGCTTGGGTAACATGTCTACTGAGAACTGAATCACAATATGAAGAATACATCTTTGGTAATAACTCTACTGGCAGCGTTCGCACTTACTCTTACAGTGCCAGCAATCTACAGCATTTCGTTATCTCAACAAGCAAAGGCCGAGGTGTCCGGCAGGGATGGTGAACCGTCAGACTCTTCCGGAAAGTTTTGCTCCCGCCCCGCTACATGCTTATATGAAGGTGGAAAAGGAGGTACCGACAATACTGGCAATCTGGGTAATTCCTTCAACGGTAATGGAGGAAACGGCGGCAGGATCGAAATTGTTTGCGCACAGCATAGCGCAGTTAGGGTGTGCTCATTTCTTGGAGGACCTGGTGGTTCTCATAATTCGCAGAATTGCGTTACGTTGGTAGGAAAACTCTGCTTGTCCCCTGCCATTTCAAGGAACGGTAATGGAGGAAACGGCGGCCGCGCAACCTGCCTTTTATCTCCTTGCAGCGTGAACGGAGGAGCCGGTGGGAATGGTAACATGTTAAACAATAACGGTAACAGCGGTAATGGAGGAAACGGCGGCCTGATTGGCAGCGGTACTGCTAATGGAGGAATTGGTGGGAACGATAACATGTTCGCAGTTAATGGTGATAACCTCGGTAATGGGGGGAAAGGCGGGTATTTGCTGGCTAATAATCAGGAAAAGGCGCGAACGTACCAAGCAAATGGAGGAAATGGCGGGAGTCACAACCACGGGCGGGTGGAACTACAACCAGAGCCTAGAAGTTGTGGTAATGGTGGAAATGGTGGCGGAATGCCCCCGGTGCCAGTGGAAGGTATCGCCAATGGAGGAAATGGCGCTGATGGCAATGCAGCTAATGGATTTTGCGGCGGTAATGGCGGCCGTGGAGGTGTTCTCGTATTTGGGGGTGGTACTGCTAACGGAGGAGACGGCGGAGAACACGGAAATGGCGGTGATGGCGGTATGGCGCTATTCAGCGGTATTGCTAATGGACAGTCTGGAACAAATAGTGGTAACGGCGGAGATGGTGGTCTAGCATTAGGACAAGGTGCTGTGGCTAATGGTGAAAATGGACATGAAGGTGGGCTAGCAGTAGGAGCCGGTAGTGACGCTAATGGTGGAGGATTGGCAATAGAAGGCGGTAATACTGAAGGTGGTGGAGGCTTTGCCGATGACGGCTCAACTCATCCAGGCTGCGACATCGATATAGATCACGAGTGCTTTAACCAGCCTGGAAGGTAATTCGGTCTTAGGAATAACCGGATGCCCTCCAATCCTGCTAACACTCGGTAACTTTCCTGTACCAGAACCCGATACAATTTGTTTTCCTAATGAGGATCTACGTCGCTATAAGTATTGTAAGTCATTACTTATAGATTAGCCTAATCACCGCCGCGCCCAGAGCGCCTCCGATACATGGTCCTGCCTTGACGTTCCAACCGACTATATGCGAAAAATCTCCGCTGTTAGGACCTGTAGCACATCCGACTCCAGCTCCCAAAGTTCCGAATTTTAGTATATCACCAAAATCTAGACTATTCGGGAGGGCTGTTACATTACGACCCCCGGCGTCAAACCCTGATACTGGATTCAAAGCCTGCATAGCTACAGTTGCGATCTCCGTAAATCCACCTGTCGAATTATTACTTTTCATTTGATTATAAACAGAAATTATACGGTCAATCGTAGGTTTTGTTAAGGTCACATTCCCTGGACGAGAGGCGGAAGAATTCAAAGCAATAGAGTCAAGCTGAAGGAATAGTTTCGCATTCTGTGGAGAATCGAACCCCTCCTTTGCCAACTGGGTTACATTCTGTATGAAAGTAGATGATTCTTTCCCAAGCGGGAGGTCGATACCGAACAAAAGTATAGCCTTATGTACTATTTCTTTGGCTATCGCCTCCACTTGTTGCGGCCGGAGGGTCTTTAGTGCTTCCTGCGCATTAGCCGCTTGAGACCAAACCTGTGCTACTTCTGGACCTGTTGTAAAAAGTGCTATAACTGCTGCGATGGTTACAGTTCCTAAAGCTATTGTTCTTACTTTCTTTATCATAGGTAATCTGTTAGATGATACTAATATCTAAACTTAAAAACTCTCTAATATCACTGTGAAGCAGCAGATGACATTATAAACCTGGCCTCCATGGCATATCTGTACCATATTCTTTCACTTTAGATTTTGGATGTTTATGAACGCCTTTATGGACTTCGTAATGTTTCTTATCTTCAAAAGACATACCGCAT
>JASHSN010000625.1 GCA_030038695.1 Nitrososphaeraceae archaeon | reverse complement strand
AGATCTATCTGTATACAACACAATGTAGAGAGTGAAGTCAGGTCATTCGTTCATGACCGTTATCGGAAGAGATTGCCAACACATGGTTGTATGTGAGTAGTCAAAGGTTGTGATTCGATGTCGAACTATGAACTCAGAAATAAATCTTATCGAAACAGCAATCAGTGAAATAGATAACATCTTACGCAGTAAAGTCTCCTTTACATTATCAAACTTTTCCGCCGATCTGACTCCAGACGATTGCTCCCCCGGATAGAGATGCGGCGTGAAAATAACCAGGATGTCCTAAAACCTAGCGATAACTGTCCCGGCGAAGGAAGTAACTAGGAGTGCGAGTTGTGAAGTTGGGCTTGCAGTGCTTAGTGACACGCCCAAGACCAGAACCATAAGTGGAACAAACGCTATCCCTCCGAGATAATTCCTGCACAAAACGCTCCCGTATAGAACAACGGAAGAACTTTCAACTTCTTATTCATGGTTGGTCGGTTTTGTCTTTCTTTTAAGGAACCACTGTAAGCAATGTAAATACTTGCAAGGAACAGGAGTAATCCAAAATATAACTTGAATGATTCTACCGTTAAGGCACTCGAAATGAAAGCGCCAGTAATGGCTCCCGGAATAGCTATAGCAGCAGCTTTCACACCAACGTTGTATTGTATTCTCTCTTGCTTGACATAGCTTATTGTCGAAGAAGCGCTGGCAAAGATAACTGCAAAAAGGCTTTTCTATTTATCTCGATTCTGAATTTACCTTTCGGTCCCCGATGAGACAACACCTAAACTTATTAACGGATCATAGTGTGGCTTGCAATGAATCGATATCCTCAGTTGCCTCAAAAGAATTCTCACTAATTTAAACATATTAAGCCCAATTTGATATCCGTTTTGGATGCGGTTAATTGTAAATGGTTTTGGAGTAGTCGGGCAAAGCTTTGCAAAATTATTGTTGTCCCGTTCCGAAGACTTGTATAGGTTGCATGGGGTCAACCCACGAATTGTGGCCTGTGTAGACAAAGGAGGCTGCGCGGTATCCGAAACGGGACTTGATCTGCAGCGCTTGCTTAGCACGAAGAAATTGTCAGGAACTATTGGAGTATATAATCCAGGGAATCACATTTTCGATCCTTTACGACTAATCGAGAAAGTTGACGCTGAGATACTCCTGGAATCAACTCCCACTAATCTCGATAATGGCGAACCTGGCATATCCAATATCATAACCGCAATGAAATCTGGAAAGCATGTTATCACTGTTAATAAAGGCCCTCTAGCCTTGGCATTTCCTTCTCTAATAGAACTCGCAAATTATAACAATGTAGAGCTACGCTTTAGTGGCACTGTAGGTGGGGGTATGCCAATATTGGAATTTGCGAAGCGATGTTTAAGAGGGGACAGTATAATTTCTTTTCATGGAATTCTTAATGGGACGACAAACTACATTCTGAGCAAGATGGGAGAGGGGCTCACTTTTGATGAAGCCTTAAACGATGCGAAACACAAAGGATATGCCGAGGCTACCCCTTCACTTGACATAGACGGTTACGACGCTGCTGCAAAGCTAGTAATCATGGCTAATTGGATTATGGGCATGAAAGTTACTATCAAAGATATAAATAGACGTGGTATAAGCCAAGTCACCCTCTCTGACGTTAAGCGGGCGCATAAAAACGGAAAAGCGATAAAATTAATTGCAATTTGCGACAAAAGACAACTCGCGGTTAAACCCACTGAACTATCATATGTGGATCCTATATGTGTGGACGGTACGCTAAATGCAGTAACCTTTTCGTCCGAATATTCAGGCAACCATACTATAATTGGTCATGGTGCGGGAGGTATTCCGACTGCAAGCGCAGTCCTTCGAGACTTAATTGACATCCGAGATACTATCTTTGAACGGAGACAAACTGCAGATTTAAAGTCTGACTAAAGTGACTGACAAATAATAGTTAAATTGGGACGGTTTGTCGGCTGCAAACACATTTTTTGTCTTGTCAAAAGGATTAATAGCCTGATATGATGTTTTTAATTAAATGTATAGTGGGGAGTTAGAAGTACAGGCCAAGCGGAAGGCGTTGGCAGTTTTGCACGATGAAATTAATAAGATCCTGAATTCGGCAAGAGAATTGTCTTCTCTAAGTGCCTCACTTATTAGGGGAGACGTTAATGATATACAGACATCATTAGAAAGGATGAGAACTTCCGAAGAAGAAGTAGAGAATCTTCGCCGCAAAATCACCCGCGAAGTTGCGGAAATCGGAAGCCTCATGGTCTACAGAGAGGACGTATTGAGAGCTGCTTATCTTATGGACGATATCGCTGGTTACATTAGTGGTGTCGCTTTTAGACTCGCAAATATGAAAATTACATCATTAAAGAAAGGAAAGTTTGACGAAGATTTAAAGCAGTTAATAGGAATGGTCGTTGATGCGATTTTCAAGTTGAATGAAATGGCTAGGGCACTCAGTATCAATCCGGGAAGTACGATTGAGATTGCTCAAGATGTTCAAAAGCTGGAGCGACAAGTTGACTCAAGGTATAGGTCTATAATAATAAAGGCGCTAAACGAAATCTCGGTGACTAAGGATTTACTTCTCTTTAAAGATGCCATCGAAGGGATTGAAGGCATGGCTGATAAATGCCAAGAGGCTTCCGATTCGCTTACAATATTGGCATTGAGCATGTGATGCATCCTATTCATGGTGTCTTGGTGCAGAATAGAGTAATTGTCTGGAATATAAAACAGTCCCATGCTTTGTTTGG
>JASHSN010000624.1 GCA_030038695.1 Nitrososphaeraceae archaeon | reverse complement strand
AATAGCCATAATGCTGAAAGGCATGATTAGATTTGATTTCATTGAAGTACGATTCGATTGAACATATATAGGCGTTCTGAACCAATAGCCTAGTTCAATGAACAAATTTTTTGTTATTTCTAATTGTAGTATAAGATGCACAGACAAATATTTCCTTAGATTTGAAGTTATGAGATAATTGATGGCATGTTTGACACAACCGACGATGGTAGATTACAGTACAGTAAGTAAACGCTAGTGCATCTGACAGAAGGATCTTCAAATGGATAGATCAAAGCCAATTCCACCGGCGAGTATTTGAGTGCATCGAGCAGAAGAGCAGGCTGTTAACTGAAGATAACCGAATGAACTGATAGGGTGAATGCATTAATAATTACATGTTGCACAACAATTACATAAGCCCACTGTTTGTGCTTGTCTCTCAAATCTAATACAACCGATACTAAGTATCACAATTTAGGCTAACTACCTATACACCTAGGTTATCATCTCATTACGTTGGTTAGGTTCATTTCTGTTCCACAGTTACGATTGTCCAATCAAGTAGTCGTCTAGCAAAGAGTATAGTAAAATCTAAAATAAATCAAATGCGAGAAATGATCAATTTTATTCAGGAAACCATTTCCTATAATCTAAAATAAAATTATTCTTGCTAGATACATAATCGAATACACATTTTCATGATCCAATTCTGCTAAAAACCCTTAAATCACTAATTTGGTAAGAGATGGTAATGGTGGAGATATTTCCATGTTGTAAAAGCATGAGAGAAATGATAAATGAAGGCATCATCTTCCCGATGCCAGGCGAAGATTATAGCTTGCGTGTTATAGGCAATAATGATTTGCCGCGCGTTTATAATAATATAACACATTGTCCATCCTGTGGTCAGCGAATAACGGTGAGTAGAGATCTTTTGGATGAAGAAGCAAACAATGCTAGGGACAAATCTCTCTGACTATAATTAGTAAAAATGTCTGTCTTACAACTATTGGACATGGTCTGTTTGGTATAATTGAGTCTGAAAATCAAATTCAAAAACAGATATTACATTCTAATAACATTCAAAGACTTCCTCCTCGATAGAGACTCTTCTCGTGTGAACCCATTGGACGTTTATATGTGATGTAAATATATTAGAGTAGTCATCGTATTTTCCTGAATAATATTTGGAGGTAAAACGTGTTATTCTGTTCTTATCTTATCCTTCTTATTTCTTTAATTAAATAAGCGTTGTGAAGACATTATTTACATTGTGGCAAAATGGAGAGCAGAATAGGTTTTTCACATACATAGAATGGTAGTCGAGTTGTGCATCCATCTTTAACCATCGATAATCCCAATTTCAATTGTTGGTCTTGGATATGCTATCCAATATACAGTCTGAATGGCATGACCTGTGGACAAGCCAATCATTGCGAGCTTCGCAGCTGCAGCGGAACAGCTCCATGCTATTGCACAACAAGTCATTCTATATTGACAGCCGGAGCTATATACTACCACAGTCAATATCAGGCGGTCTGTCCATATCTTATGTTGCTGCTAGTCGAGATCAAACGCCTTATCATTACTGTGGACAGACCAATCACTTCAACTGGAAAGTGATACACCTTTGTAAGGATGTATGTCAGGGGGCATCACATCAAATCGCTAGGAGGGATTTGATTTCCAAATCTGATACAATAGCCTTTAAAGGTTGTGCCTTGCCCGACAAGGAAAGCCAAATACTTCAGTGTGCAAGTTCATCAGTTTTTATCTATTGCAGGAAGTAATTCTACTAACCATTTCACCTTTTGATCTACGTCTTTTTTTCCTTCTATTTTTATTATCAAATTTCTTAGAGTGTCTTGGCTTAATGATGATAGATGCTTAATGTTATTTTTCTTTTTAATTCTGTACACCAAATATCCTATTTCCGCCATCTCATCAGCTCTCTTGATTTCGGTATTTTTGGTAATTCCTTCTATCATTTTACCTCTGTCTTTCACTCACGACTTGCGCTGATGTTACGGTTATTCCTGTTTTGTGGTTGTTTATACGTGTCATCTTGTAAATTCCATTTCTCAAAACTCTAGTATGCTATTTCTGCGGTACTTCACATCTAGTGGTAAGAAGATAGTGGAATCTGCCGATACATTCGAAATATAATAAATTCCTCAGAGAGATCATGATGATTTATTGATGCGATTTCTAATTAGAATACGACGATTACGATCTTTTGTGAGTTATAGGTGGATGATCTGTGTATACGCATAGACAGACAAATATTCCTTGAAACCAACGTCGTCCACTGTCGTCTAACAGTAGCAGTATTGTCTATGCTTAGATCTGAAGAATTGTTTGATTCTCCTCTTTGTATTTCTTTATTATTACTTACTGACCGTCCATTCGATGAAAGAGCATTGAATGAAATGACGCCGTCAGCGTGAATTCTTGCATGAATTAACCGCAAGATCATTCAATTGCGTAAGAAGGAAAAATATAGATCTTGAAATACTATATTGAGGATATATATTCTCGTTATTATATGATGAATAAACTTTTGTTCTACATTACAGATAATATTGGACACTGGCTCTATGAGGTTGATTGGAAACCCCGATAGCCGAAGTCGCCAATCATTAGCTTTTTCGTCGAGATGACGCTTTGGGGCAACACCATCAGCCTATTGCTTTGGAAAGTGACTATATTAGCAGGTTGTTTTCAATTTAATCCTGTTGAAACCACAGGTGGTAGGTCTGATTTGGTGTTTTTTCCGTCACCTACGACAAATGAAAGCTATATAGTATATTATATTGTATATGATGTTATATAATTAATTATCATAATATGTTTATTAAGGCAAATTCCAAGATCCGTATTGAGCACTAAAGAAAACGAAGTACGTAAGATACAATTTACAGGTAGATCTACATACATATTGTCTTTGCCTAAAAAATGGATGAATGAGATGCACCTTAAACCCGGTGATCCGGTAACAATTATTCGTGAAGCCAATAATTCCTTGTCTATACTTCCTAATTCAGTAAGCGTTGTTAATTCAGATGACGAGGTTATAACAGTAATCCTACACGATGAAACTGGCAATTCTGTAAAACGTAAGGTTGTATCGATGTATTTGGCAGGATATAATATTATGCACCTAAAATCAAAGAGTGGAAGGATAAATCCTTCTCAACGTGATGCGGTCAGAGAAGTGGTACGAAGAAATTTGGTGGGAACAGAAATAATTGCCGATGCATCAGATTTAATTACGATCCAGGTACTGCTCAATTTACCAGAACTTCCAGTCAATACTGCTGTCCGTAGAATGTTTTTGATTTCAATCGCTATGCATAAAGATGCAATGGCTGCTCTGGCTGAACAAAATCATGATCTAGCGAGAACAATCTTAAAATCAGATGATGAAGTAGATAGATTCAGTCTCTACATACTAAGAAACCTCGTAATGGCTACAAAGAACGAG
>JASHSN010000623.1 GCA_030038695.1 Nitrososphaeraceae archaeon | reverse complement strand
TCATTTCAGCGTCTACCGCGTCAGTAACACTCCTGTTCAACAATAACTTAAAACTCACAGATTGCAGTTAAATATTTTCTAGCTCAGTATCAATATGACCGTGCTCATACATCATACAATACAGGCTGTGCAACTAACCCAACATGCATTTATAACCATCTTCTCTTTTTTTTATATATGTGTCTTCGTCATCATATTTACGGGATGAGAAACGGATCTTTCTTTCCCCACAATCTATCGCAGTTATTGGTGCCTCCGAAAGAGCAGGAGTAGGGAATGCTATATTTTCTAATATAGTGAGTGGATACAAAGGAAAAATCTATCCTATAAATCCATCGAGTTCTACGGTATTAGGGATCAAAGCTTACAAGTCTGTTCTAGACGTACCAGGAGATATTGATCTCGCAGTGATTGCAACTCCTAACAAAATCGTATCCGCGGTAATGGAAGATCTAGGCAAAAAACAGATCAGGGGTGCTATCATTGTGACTGCTGGATTTAAAGAAGTTGACGAAGAAGGTGCAAGGTTAGAAAAAGAAATCGAATCTGTCGCAAAAAGATACGGAACTAGAATCATAGGTCCAAATTGTCTTGGGATTATGAGTTTATCTGAAGCTAATATCATGAATCTGACATTTCTAAAAATTACACCGAAATATGGTGGAATTGCGCTTATATCTCAGAGTGGTGCAATTTGTGCAGCGACAGTGGAAGATGCAATAGCACAAGGAATAGGCTTTTCTAAAGTGATAAGTATCGGGAATAAGGTGGATATGGATGAAAATGATGTTCTTGAATTGTTAGCAGATGATGTTGATACTAAGGTTATCGTGATGTATCTCGAAGACATTCACGACGGAAGGCGATTTATGGAAATCGCGAAGAAAATAACTATGGAAAAGAAAAAGCCTATTATAGTGCTAAAATCCGGTCGCACTCCTGAAGGCGCAAAAGCCGCGATCTCGCATACTGGAGCGCTTATGGGTTCTGATGAAATTTATGATGCACTTTTTGTTCAATCACGCGTAATTAGAGTCGATACCATGCAAGATCTATTTGAACTTTCTACCGCGTTTTCAAAACAACCTATACCTCCGGAGCAAGGAGGTGTTGTAATAGTGTCTAATGCTGGTGGACCAGCCATCATTTCTGTTGATTCTTGTTCAAAATACGGCCTGAAAATGGCAGATATAGATTCATCAAAAGAAGCAATTTCTAAAGTAATACCGGCCCACGGGTCAGCAAGAAATCCTGTTGACATCGTGGGAGATGCAGACTTTAGGCGATTCGAAAAGGTTCTTGTTGAAGTTATATCAAACCCAAATGTCGGATCGATAGTCGCGATGTGTACGCCGTCAGCTACTTTGAATTACGATGATTTGGCGAGAACAATTGTCAAGACATCCAAAGGTAGTGGGAAGACTATGCTTGCTGCATTAATGGGACTTGCGGAAGGTATTCAAAATAAGGAGATCCTGTCAGAGGGCGGGATTCCGCACTTTACGTACGCCGAATCAGCTATCCACACTCTTGAGGCGATGTATCGCTTTAGTGATTGGATAAGAGTACCTGGAGGTAGGATAATAGGATTCGATGCAGATAAGAAAAAAGTCCGAGAAGTCCTAGATAATGTGCAGAAGTCTGGTAGAAGAAACCTGGTTGAAGAAGAAGGTTATGAAGTCCTTGAGGCATATGGTTTTACCACTCCAAAAACCATTCTGGCAAATAGTGCAGAACAATCTGTAAATGCTTCCAACAGTATCGGCTATCCTGTCGTGATGAAGATCGCATCGCCTGACATTATTCACAAGTCTGATGCAGCAGGGGTTAAAGTTGGGCTTGCAAACGATGAACAAGTTCGAATGGCATTCAATGCTATAATGCAAAATGCAAAGAGGTACAAACCAGACGCAAACATTAAAGGAATAATAGTTCAGGAGATGGTAAGATCTGGCAAAGAAATTATCCTCGGCGCCAAGCAGGATCCCATATTTGGTCCACTTGTCATGTTCGGTCTTGGTGGAATATACGTAGAAGTTCTCAAAGATGTTGTTTTTAAGCTTGCTCCTATAGATGAATATGAAGCCAGCAAAATGGTTCATTCCATTAAAGGGTTTAAACTGTTGAAGGGTGTAAGGGGGGAGAGCCCATCGGATACCAAAGCGCTAGTCGATAGCTTATTGCGCATTTCTCAGTTGGTAACGGAATTTCCTGAAATAAACGAATTCGATATGAATCCTCTTATGGTCTTAGGAGAAGGCAACGGAGTACGGGCAGTAGATGTTAGAATAAGCCTAAAAAGTTGACTCAAGTCAACTTCTTTCCGCATTCTTCACAAAAAACCGCGCCCTGTTCGTTTTGATAGCTACATGATCCACATCGGGAGCTAAAGGAGGGTTTAGATTGCATTCTTTCACCGAGTAGTACTATGTCTCCGATTTTCGAAATATTCTTCCATAAAACTTCTGTGACCGGTGTGTCAGAATTCTTCTGCTTTGAGATTTTCATACTAATTTCCATGTCTCTACTTTCTGATCTACGTAGTCCTATTTCCGACACCCTACCTAGCAACATAGCTTCGCTATCATACGCCGTCATCCCAATCAAAGATTGAATAGAGATGAATCCATCGTGTGGGATTGTTCTTGTCGTTGTATTCGGTGCATCAGGCTGTGCTTTCGATTCTGGTAATACTGATATTTGAGCAGTACCGCCAGAACTCTCAGGCATTGATACCGTAGCGTGAGCACCAGTCCCGTTTTTTTCATCATTAACATCAGAAGGTCGATTATTTCTGATAACAGCTGTTTGCTCTTCAGGAGAATTGAATTTGCGGTAATGAGCTATGGTATTACTGCATCCTGTGCATCTGTACTCACCTTTCTCAACCAAAGTGACTCCTTCACCGAGATCTTCATTTGGTTTTTCATAATCAATAGCTGGAGATCCTTGAAATTCTTTTTCGCACTTGTTACAATAGTATTTTGAGAATCTATCCTCATTAAGTCTACCAACGCCGGCAAGAAACAGATCCGGACCTCCAAGGTTGCCTTTCTTTTGTTCTTCCTCAGTTACTTTCGCAAAAACATAACCACCAGAACCCCGCAATTTCTTCTGTGTTAATCTGTTATTTTCAATCATCATTTATGAATCTCTAAGTCGAAACAATCGTATTAGTATTTCGTATTCGTTGTATAGTGCCGTTCTATGCATCAACCATTCATTTGAGTTTTCTATTACAAAGGCCATCATCTTTCGTTCATTATATTAACAGAACAGGTCACATAGCAAAAAATCCCTCCATCGACGAATTGTCTGTTATGTATCAACTACACGCATTCGAAACCTGTCTGATTAGATTTCATTCAACGCATTAAATTCATCTCGGTAGCCTTGTATCGTTAAGTATATATCCAAAAATCGTATATATCCATGTAGATGCGCTCCACAGAATATGAAGATCCTTTTGTTAAAATTGCAGGTCTGATCGGAGGAGAAGAGTATCTCAAGGTTGCTCGCGGGCTTGTAAACGCAGATGATGCTACAGATGAAGAGATTGCAAGTGCTACTGGTCTTAGGATTAATATCATACGTAAGGTCCTCTACGATATGTTTGGCAAGGCACTAATCACTGGAATAAGAGTAAAGGATGAAAAGAAGGGCTGGTTTGTATATCGATGGCGAGCAAAAAGAGATCACGTTGATAGTTTCATTGAAAACCAAAAGAAAAAGATCCTTGATCGTTTGCAGATCCGTTTGGAGTACGAAGAGTCTTCGGAGTTCTACCATTGCGGAAATAAAGATTGTCAGCGTGTGAAGTTTGATTCGGCGGTAGAACTGTTCTTTAAGTGTGCGAATTGTAAAGGTGCCCTTAATATAGTTGACAACGGTAGGGTAAAAGAAGCACTTCGTTACAAAATCGAACAAATAACAGCCGATATCTCCTCAAGAAAACAATAGATTCCTTATTCGAGCTGACACATGGAAGAACCGCTAGTCATCGCATAAGAATGGTTAACCTTCATATTATAATACCGTGCCTATAATTCAGTTCCTCAATACGAATAAATCGTAACAGTACAAATCTCTTAAAAATTATATTGGTAGAGACAGCTTACCAATATACTCATTCATGTTTTCTTCAGCCTTGAGTCTAGCAATAATTTCATTTTTTGTGTCCTCTGTGAACCATTGATCTATAGATTTTGCCACGCCATTTTTGTCGCAAAGTACAATCATAAATCCATTAGGTTCCTTTACAATAGCATATAGGTTTTCCTCTCCTACGGGCTCCCAATGGTTATCCTTATCATCTTTCAATGCCAGTGCTGGCAATGCGTGACCGCTATATTTTGTCAAAAGATTCTGTGAGGCTATCACACGTTTTTCACCTAGTTTAAGAGCCAAAAAGTACTGCATGATCCTATGTTATCCTTGACTAGGATTTAAAGCGTTTATTATCTGTGAGAAAATTTCATGTTTGTCGTCCTTCGTGTATTTTTTATGAGAATGAAAAAACCGAACTAGTCTATGGGGAGGACAGCCTTCACCTGCGTACTTTCTCGCTTGCAACGCCATCTCGATCTTATCCACTGTATGCACTAATCGCGCAATATCGGTTTTATTTAGGACATATTCCTCCCATATTTCCTTGTAGTCTGACCGGAGGAAAGAAGGGACACATTTTAGGATGACATCTATGGCTCTATTCTCCTCCAATCGCTTCTGTCTTCTAGTAACATTACCAGGCAGATAATCTCCAATAATTGACTCTGGTAAATCGTGGAGGATTGACATCTTCATCACCCTTTCAGTATCTAGTCCAAGCATATCGGATATAGTCATGCTTAATGCACAAGTTGAGAACGAATGATCTGCTACCGATTCAGGACTGCTGATTCTAGATGTTGAAATCCATCCAGCTCTTTTTACACTTTTCAGTTGTATTACATGATGTGAGAATGGAATCAAATCCATAACCTTTCTTTTTTCCATTTTCTTTGTTGCCACAGTATTCCACCCTATACGTCCTTCATATTGATAACGGTGCTATTAATCTTAATCAAAACGAAACTCGTAGATATGAATTTTTAACAGTATAGTAGTAATAGTAATAGTAATAATACTAGTAATCATTCCGTGCATCGATTTTATAAGATTACACGTTACGAAAATAAGATACCAAGTTAGCTACGAATTTGGTATCTTATACTTTTTCAGATGATCTCCATGCAATGTCTTTTATTCCTAGCCGCTTGTTAATCAGCCTCGCTGCCACAAAAAGGAAGTCTGAAAGTCTGTTGAGATATGCTAAAACAATAGGATTTATTATCTCCTCTTTTGAAAGTAAAGCTACAGTGATCTCAGCCCTTCTAGAGACAGTTCTTGCTACATGAAGAAGCGATGCCTCAATGCATCCTCCCGGAAGAATGAAGAATGTTATTGGGTCAAGTTCGATTTCAAATTTGTCTATCGCCTCCTCTAAGACCAGCGTCATATTTTCCTCCATTCTGGGAGTACTAGATAGATCCCTTTTTGGTGGGGGATATCTGGGATCAGCCAAATCCGAACCTATAATGAAAAGTTCACGCTGTAGGCGTGTCATAATGTCTATAAGATCCAAAAACAGATCTTTATGTTTCATTCCCAAGAATGCGATAGCCACGCCAATATTAGAATTTAATTCGTCTACTGTACCGTACGCAACAATCCTTGGATTCGTTTTTGAGACGCGGCTTCCATCAATAAGCCCCGTCCCACCTTTATCGCCTGTTTTGGTATAAATTTTCATATATTACTTTAATAGATCTGATGATTTAAGACGTGTATTATATTTGATCTAAAGTTGAAAAATCCTATCTCACGTAACTATTTGCGACAGACTAGTACGAATGTATCTGTGCTTTGTGTTCACGAAGGTGTTTTTTCTTTTTAAATCGTTCATTACACTTTTCACACTTAAATGGCTTTTCGAATTCCATCAGAAAACGTTCTCTTCTTTCTTGTGATGTTTCAACCATACCATCAGGTTTAGCTGTCTTTATCATAATCAATTACGATAAAAAAATATTTTTTAGTTTATTTACCTTAAGTAAGATAGTTACCTTAAAATTATTAGAAATGGCATCCGTTATAATCTGTCCCATTTGTTTATGGTGACCGAATACGGCTAGTTTTTTCTCGTTTCGAGCCTTATATTTGTATTAACTAAAGCTGCAGCGAATGGCAGATGTTTGGGTAGCTATCACAAACTAGGGCCATTGAATACCCCATTTCGTTTCTATGGCAGTCTGCGTGCTCCAGAACAAGTCACGGCATCATCCCAAAATTATAAGGAGCAGCATTACAGAAAAACACTAAAATACTAAATCAAAGCAGAATCTGCATAATGCCTACCGCGTATATATTAGTGAACTGCACTCTGGGATCTGAGGAAAAGCTTATCGCTGAAATTGCAAAATTACCAGATATAAGTGAGGTAAGGGGTACATACGGAGTTCATGATGTCTTCGTGAAGGTAAAATCAGAAAACACAGAAGCTATGAACCATACGGTTACAAACAAAATAAGAAAAATACCAGGTATAACCTCAACGGTAACTTTGGTAGTTATCGATGAACAAGGCGGAAAGGAGAGCCCTTGAACCTACTTTGCTAGCTGTTTCTTTTTATCTTCTTCCTTTATCCTCTTTATTTCATAGATAGTAAGCGTGGTAGTCGACAGGATTACCACCCATCCAAATGATCCTATTACAACATATGCAGAATAATCAGGAATAAACAGCGAAATAGCGGCAGCCAGAGCTCCCAGCCACCAGATTATTATCAGAATCTGAAGGCTAATTCGTACCAATTTCCTTAGCCTCTCCTGTCTTCATCAAACCCTTTGATGTATCTTAATGTCTTTCCACATTTGGAACATTTACTGTATTCGTTAAAATCGAAATCATTGTACGTTCTAAATGAGTACGAATCGTCATGACTGCAAAATACTCTACGCATTGTCCTGATAATCATTTCATTACTTCTACTTCCAGGAACATGATTCCTTACTTATTATATGTTTTCTACTCCTAAACGGAATCTGTGCCGTCGGTGAGATTTGAGCTCACGACAGCTCGGTCTTCAGCTTCACTCCTTCTCAGGTCGAGTGCTCTCCCAGGCTGAGCTACGACGGCACTTGTTTTAATCTAGTCGGATAAATCCTATATATTTGATACTTGTGATATATTTGCCAGCTGCTGGATTCATTAGTGAGTGTACAGGACAAAAGTAGGAATAGCATACACCTGTGAGGTGACAATTAGAAGCCTATGCATGAATCCTAGAAATCATCTCTACTAACTTAGATAAGGGTTAAATATCTAAAGTATTTCGAAGATGGTGGTACATCTTCGAATATTCATAATCGAAAGATCAGTAAATAACGACCTATAATTATATACACGTCACGAACATCACCAATGGTCAAGAATGGTAACTGCCAAAAAAATGATGGTGATCGGATTGATGGTCGTGCTTGGTTCATCAGTTTTGGTAGGCGCTATTTCACTGTATAATCGATCTTCATCAACTGTTCCCGCAGTTAATCAAAGTCAAATCAACGCAAGGTTGAATGGCGTAGTCGATTTTTGTATGAAATCCTTGCCAGTTGGACTAAAGCCCTGTGATAATCAATTAAAAGACTTTGTTGCTCATATATGTGCCAGTATTGGAGAATTAGATGCATGTCATAATGCGAAGGTTGATCAATATTATAAAGTGAGAGCCTCAGAAGTATCCAAATCTACCAATAAGGATAATATATCAAAGGCTTATAGAAAATCATGAAAGATCGTTAGTCAACATCTTTCTATTTTCTCCGCTCTAAGCGTCCATTTCGATAAACAAAAATTAACACACATAACTACAAATCAACACACTATTTATTACAATGTGGGTACTAGTATTAGGTAAGTAGTTTGGAAAACACAATACGTTCTCGTGCACGTTCGGAAACAACAACCAGATCATTCAGATTTGATTTAAATTTATCTGAAGTTTTGGACGACGAAGCAGAAAGAATGGGCATATCTGTTAACGCATTGGTAGGAACGATCTTGAAAAGATATGCAGAATTTACACGTTACCTATCAAAAATAGACATGATAGTTATTAACAGAGAATTTATCGTCTCCTTGCTCGAATCACTTGACGAACAGAGGCTATATGCTATGGGTCTAAAACTAGGCGAAACGGTGCCAAGAGACACTATACTGTTCTGGAAGAAGGAGCTTTCTGAGCAGTCAGTCCTCGAATACATCGAAAAAATAATTTGTCGCTACGGTCATCTCGGTACGTATGACGAGGTTTCAGCTACTAACCGAACAATCGTGATCAGACATAGAATAGGAAGAAAGGGCTCAATTTTCTTTGAAGGTTATCTTAGGGGAGCCTTAAAGAATATCGTTGGAAGAGATGCCATCTTTGAGGTCACCGATTCTTCTGTAAAATTTGACCTTACCAATGAATAACAGTCGGATGTAGAGGTTGGTAACACGGGCTAATCGACCAGCTATCTCAGCAATTTTTACTGCAACTAACTAGATCTGAATTTCTAAATACTAGCACACAGAATCCAGAAATGAGATACCTCCCGAACGAACGAAATCAAGATTGTAAAATAACAAGACTTAAGGCTTCGTGCCATCCTTTAGACTTAGTAATACCAAATTTTGTCGCATGAATATCGTGACCGCATTTACATCAGAAAAGACATTTTAATCAAGTTGACAGAGTACGGTGAACTTAACCAGACTTCTCTTTTAAGTTACTGTGGCCTGAATCTCGTTAAACATAAAGACATAATCAGTGACATGGAACAAAAGGGGTTTATCAGAAGGGAAGAAGAACCATGGGGCAACAAAAAGATAATCAAATATAGTATTACAGAAAAAGGTCGAGAGTTCTGCAAAAAAATTTTAGAGCCATATGAAGAGATGTTTCCTAGAAAAGTGTAGGTAAGGCATTAACAAGAATATTTTAATACTCTCTTAAATTTGATCACTCATGGCGCTGCATTCTACGGGTTTATTTAAAGAAATAATCTGCCTTATTATATGCAGAGACCCGTTTGCACTCAGGACAGTTCTCCCTACTGCTGTCCAACTTAATAGCCCTTAGCGTCTCTTCATTCATTTGTGTGGCGAACGGATATTCAAATCCACATTTTTTGCATCTTACCATCAGAAGAGGCATTTATAAATCAATTAGATGATAATACTATATTAATGTTTTATCAGATTCTATGATATTGATTTTCAATCCCTTTTTCAAACGCTTTGCATTATTTCTGTCAACTTGTGAATGACGAATAATCCTTCATGTCACTTTGGGTAAAAAGAGCACCTTAAAGCCTGTACTGAACAAAGTGTACTACGTTTGCGAATGTGGGGTTACCTTCACTTCATTTAGCTTTACAAAAACGTAGTGTGATGAAATAGTTGCCATTTCTAAAAATAGTAAGAAATTAACGCTGCCCACAAATCTGAAACGCAAACATTATGTAGCCGTTGACTTTGCCAGACCGTCTGTATTGGTAAAAGTTGTTTGTATCCTTGGGCATCAGTTCATTTTTTAGAGCATTAGCGTCTGATCTTGATAATGATAATCTTATCAAACGATCACCCAATATGTCATCCCACGGAAGTTGTGGTAGTGATTCTAACTTACTGGCAATCATAGCAACTACTCTCCGTGGTTCTTCCCTATCCAAAATAACTGAATAATTGTACTCGTCTTTTATCATAGCAACTACTCTCCGTGGTTCTTCCCTATCCAAAATAACTGAATAATTGTACTCGTCTTCAGGTCCAAATGGATCTGGCATCGTATACGGATCAATTTGGATGTATTTTTTAAGTATATTTCTAAGAGAGTCTGCTAAACCGTTCATTATTGCTATATCAACCATAGTTAATTTCGATACTTCTTCACGATTTGGCGGCTTTAGAGATGAAGCTAGCATAGTATAAAATGATAATCCTCTTTATATAATTTATTCCTCGACAGGAAGAATCAAGAGTCTGACTGACTCCTAGTGCAAGCGTTGTCTAAAATTTCGTCGTCGTCGCGATTATGGTATAGACGGGGATACGGGAAGTGATTATCCTTACTCTAGGGATGCGAAGTTTAGTTAATATTCTTATTGTATTACTTAAATTTACGTAGAGCTTGTTATGGAAATGGCAAAATGAACGGCGTGGTATCCTTTTGCACGGTGGTTGATTGTCTTTGATCTAAATTCAGCTTTGTAACGTTTCTTTCCTGGTTAGGTGTCGTCACAAAACTGATTAGGCCTATATCAGTGCAGGTCACATTGTTTCTGCAATTAGCGGATTGGCCAACCTGTTGTTGTTGTCCGCTATGAATCACATTTGACTGCGCCTGAGATTCCTGCAACGGAGCTAAAGCTCCAATTATCAAGACTATAGCAAAGATCACTAGTGACTTCTTGGTCGTGGCCTACTCGTTTGCATTAGCCAAATCAACTATATTTGACTTGGCGAAATTACTGCTGCATTTTAATCATGAAGTATTCATCTGGATCTCGTGATATAACTATAACTTAGATAATTATTGTCTTTGGCAGTTGATAATAATAAAAATGTAAAGAATAATTAAGCAAAGGACTCGGGGTCGATCTTATATGACAACTCTACGTACATGTTTTTCCAGGTACATATCTTAGACCTGCGTTCACATATTCATTTGCATTTCGTGACGGTGAATATCGATCCAACTATGTATCAGCATCTGCACTAACAAGTTAAAAGTAAAATATTCGTGATGGTTAGTCCGTGATTTCTATCCCTATGTCTTGTAACCCTAGACACAGAAGCATGATCTAATATCGTCTATGATCATGAGCGGTGATTCGTAATTGGATACTCGATAGTAAAAACATTAAATTGCAACGTCCTTTCAGAATCCATGCCGGGGTACCCAAGCTAGGTAAGTCGACGACCCTAATAGGGGTCAGCCTCGAGATCAATATGAATTCCTGGACGTGCTAGCTGATGTCTTTCGGGACTCGTGGGTTCAAGTCCCACTCCCGGCGCTAGTTCGTGATTTTATAAGATTGAGGTTCGCCAAACGAAAAAAGAAACCCTTAGCTTTAATGTATCAAATCCACACGTTTTAGATCAAAAACGACACGCACGCAATTAGATAGATTTAACACAATTATGTCGGTTAGATTATGCAAACGAATGGTGTAAGGGAATCCACATATTCCTGCTATATTAGTTTGATAATTTATACAATCCAGACGGACTAGGTAATAAAAAACATACTCACCCAACTTGTATGATAGATGTTAAATCATTAAGTGAAAAGGTCCGGAGTGGACAGCCAGAGGTCGCGCCACAATCAATTAATCATTGACTAGTTCCTGTTTCTTCCTAGTCAGTGTGAGTATGTGGAGGATCAGATTCATTCAACCGTTTTTATTGTGGCGACTTCTTATCTGGCGAGCGTAACAATACAAAAACCTCACCCCGGGAAATCGCCGAGCGTGCCTATCATTGAGGCAATAATCTGAAATCCAGCGTCAAAGATCCCTGTTACGTTCAACGATGGCAAGAGTAGGTGCTGAACTTCAGAATTGCAGACCATGTAATCATATAGGTAGATTGAAGGTAAATCTCAGTTTGACCAATAGGGTCCATGTTCGGATTATCGTGACAGCCAGATCAAACAGATCGTCAGCTGGGCGAATATGCCTGTATGCAGAGGTTCGCGTTCTTGCCGATATACCTACCAACAAAATTATTGTTAGAACTCGAATAGTATCATCGATAATGTACTATTTTGGATGTTGATGCCTCAGCTATTAGTCGCGTGGCACTTTCATTTGCTGTTTGAAAATTTATTGTGTATCCACCCAATTGTGCAGCATCGACTAGGACAATTTCCGTTAGTTCGCAAATATATCTCAGTTCTTGACAGGAATCAGGTATACATGGATTCAGCAATGACCGAATATTCTTAAGTATCGCAACGGCAGGGGTTAAAACGATTACTAGACCACCAAGATCAGAGACGTTACTCAATTGGTTTATCAACCTCTCCAGCAACGATTTTGACATATGCGTAATTTGATTTAGTTTTGGATTTGCACGTTGAAACAAGCCTGGATAGTAAACATCATCATGACCTTTGAGCGTTGTATTTCTAATGATACTATCGGAATTTGATTGACATCTTACTCGTTCAAGCTCAATAATCTGCTCGGTGATATGACTTCTAATCGCCTCAATCCTTGGTTGTAGTGAAACACCATTTGAATTCTCCCCACAAGTTCCCCCTTGGAATTCTCTTTTCACCCATCTGGAGTTATATTTCATTCATATTTGGACCGACTACTATCCTTAATACCACACATGTAGTGAATAAATTCGTAACTACGGTTACTATCGAAGAAGGTAACAGCTCAGTATTTTTTCTAACTTTGATTCAATGAATTTAACTATTATCTTTACCTTTAGTCAAAGTCAGCAATTTCTGAATAGCTCTTATGCACAGGGGACATAGCACTAGCGATCTAGTAGGTAGCTTAGAAGAATTAGGCCTTTCACGATATGAAGCAGGAGCCTATCTCACAATGATACGCAAAGGGTCTCTTGCAGCGAGCGAAATATCATACTATGCAAATCTACCTCGTACAAAGGTGTATTCAACTCTAAAGAAATTAGAGAAAAAAAGATTATCCATCGTTTCTCAGTCGAAGCCTTTAATTTGTAGTGCGATCCCTCCTGAGGAGGCCTTTAGTGATATAGTAAAGCTCTACGAGCGGAGGTCAAAAAATATGAAAAAGATAGTGGAAAAGCTTCAGAGGCTGACGGAAGACCAAAAACCTAAAGCTTCTGAGGAAAGGCGATATTACATACTAGATCCGAATTCTACATTAGAAAAAATCACGAGTCTAATAGCTAATTCGAAGTCCTCTGTTTATGCTGCTTTGGATGGGTGGGGAATACAACTCATGTCAAGATGTAGATTAGCCATGATCAAGGCTGTTACTGCTGGGGTCAAAATAAGGCTGTTATTAGCGACTCAATGTCTTGGAAATGAGAACTTGACCTCGATTCCTGAAGACATCGATATGAGAATTGGAAACGTGCCCTCTAACCTGATAATTATCGATTCTAGTCATATGGTCGCAGTGGATAGCAGTAACGGAAAAGGCGCTCTTTTTGTATCTATTGACGTTTTTGGTGTGTCTCAATTGCGAAATTTCGACCTAGAGTGGAACAATGCGTTCGATGTAAGGCAAATTGTAAATGTGCACCCAAATCTTGTATGGAAAGCAGACAAGTTAATCAAGATACTTGAGAATGCGAATATCCTGGCAGAGACTTCTAAAACTCCTGATGATCTTACACCAGACCTAATTAAGTCTGCGCAGAAATATGGAATTCAAATATATGATACGAACTTAGATGACATGTTGACCATTGTTGACTGTGCGTTGCACTTAAGTTGTTCTGGTGATTTAATCCATGACAAAATTAATAACATATTGAGTATCAGATCAAAGGCTGGCACCGAGTTTGTATCTCACTGGGTGGTGCTGCTTGTATCATACCTTAGGAATAATGGCTATGAACCTAAGATAATACGAAACTTCAAAAATAATGGTGGCGAGAATTGTATTCACATTAAGCTTTCAAAGTGAATCAACTAACATAGAGGATCGGATGCTGAGACCAGTAGATTCCTTTCAAAGTGTGTCAGGTGTCGTGTCAGTTATGACCGTGAATCTTCGTCTGAGCTTCGACCCACATATCTGGCAAACGCTAATGCGATAGTTGTAGACCCTAGCGCACGACTTGCAAAACCATACCCATGCCCTCAATTCACTTATGCCCTTAAAAGCGAGTGTTCTGACCGGGATTTTCAAGAAAGTCGCAACATTCCCCACAGCAAAATCGTCTGAAATTAGAGTTTTATCAAGCTGAAGGGCGAGAGCAATTATCGAAATATCTGCCTGTGATAGTTTCCTGTAATCTCCAGTTTTTTTTGCGCAGGCGATCACTTTATTGAATGATGTCAATTCAGGCTCCATTATTATTAAATTACCTGCATCAATTAGTGCTTCTAGTGGAGAGTAAGATCTTCTTATATGTCTCACTTCTTCATAAACAGCGTTGGTAGTAATGCAGTTCTTCGAAGACTGGAACGGTATACCTGCGTAAAATGCGCTTGCATCCAAAACAAATTCGCTAGAATCCGAGCTTGACAATCTGTCTCAATCCCCTTTTCCTTATACGGATGAAATTTGCGTTATATGGATAGCGAAAAATTTTGAGTGGTTCGTCAGCTGCAATTCGAAATATTTCCTGCCCGTCTACCACTAAGTTTGCATCATTAGTACTCTTAATTTCGACCTCGTTGGCTGGAATTACTAGTTGTGGCATTCTATTCACAGGTGCGATTGGCGAAAGAAGCAGTGATTCCAATCCTTCGTATAGAACTGGGCCGCCGATTGAGAAGGAGTGTCCTGTGGAGCCTGTCGGAGTAGAAATTATAATGCCATCCATTCTGTGCTCTATCACGTCGCCCATCATCTTTATGGATAGCATAGGGGTTCTCGCGAGATTCACTCTTGTTACTACGATATCATTCAATGCGGCTGGAAACGTGATCTTCCCTACAAATCCTTGTATTCTTATACGGCTTTCACGAAAATAGTGGCCTGAAAGAATGGCATTAATGGATTCGTCCAATGAATCAATCCCTGTTTCCGACAGAATGCCTCTGTTGCCACCCACATTAACACTGAGTAAAGGTGTCTCACACGGAATATGTCTAAACGCTCTTAATGTTGTACCATCCCCGCCAATTGCAAAGACTATGTCTAGATCAAGTTTTCGGAGATCTTCTGCATGAACCGGTCGGCTACCTTCGATTATCAACGGAGATGCAGAATAGACTTTGATGTTTCGACCTGTTAATATTTCTGTGATTCTCAAGGCTGCTTCCTCGGCTTGAATACTATTTGCTTTTGTCATTATGGCTATATTACTGATTGATTCAGCCATTTACGATGCGATCTATATAATACGATATTCTTATGCATTTGGAATATCTCAAGATGTTAGAAGGTATTCGAGCCACACGATTAAATAACACTTTCACAGATTTCAACGGGGCCGATAGCTCAGCTTGGTGGAGCGTTCGACTGATAATCGAAAGGTCGAGGGTTCAACTCCCTTTCGGCCCAAATCAATCTTGTCCCACTCATATTCTACTATGATAGAACAACTTGTTCATTATCGAGAAAAAAAGTCCGATGGCCACATTTATGTACGTCCTAAAGGCACCTGACACAAAAAGGCAATATCCTGGTAGGTTCCAATATTTTTTATCAATATATTTTTCTCGTGAACATTAGAAAAACACGCTGAGCAATTTGTGTCAAAAGCAAGACAAGATTTGACGTGGACACAGGAACGGCCTTATGTAGTTTGTAGATTATCAAAGGCAAAGAATCAGAAAAGGCGAAATAACCGAATCTACAATCACCAACTATTATAAGGCAACCAAGTTATCCCGCCTAATGAATGACATTTAGCACATAGATGCAGATGATGGAGGATACATGCTTCATGCGAAAACCAGTTGATGCAGATGACGAATCAGAATTATTGTAAGCTATCTAATAGAAAGGACCGGGTGTTGTTACCTGCCTTCCATGTAGATACATTGTTTGCATGTACTCTTTTAGAAGTTCAATCAAATCATCATCAGAGATCCACCCTTGCTCATTATACTTATCAATTAGTGCATTACCTTTAATACTAGTCTTCCACAATAATACTTCAAATATTATACGTTTACATAGCATATCATGATGAAGTTTCTGAGATCTATGATATTCTGTTTCTACGACAGCTGGGTGAAAGCCGTGTGGAGCAATTATCTCATTAGGTTTTTTCCCTTCGATGATATTAGTATACAATTTTTTCATACCATCTGAGTCAATTGGGGGAATGTCAAGGAGCTCTTGGTACTCTAGACTTGCCGTCTTCTTTGGGGTGGCATACAGACCTTGTGCTGCTGAGGTAAGTAATAGGGTTCTGTCACTGCGTTCTATTCGATGCTTCACAAGAACTCCGCTTTTCCTCAAGGTACACGTTTGGAATAGTTGTCCCGACAATCCTCGCGATGTCATCATCGGTATACCGGCCTTCGGAAATTAACTCATGTATCTGCTCTTTCTTAGTTGGTCTGTTACTAGTTAAGTCGGCTCTCATGGCCGTAGTAAGTAAGTTGGTAATGGTAAGTAATGAACTTAGCCATTTGGACTTTGTTTAGCCTCATCTTACTTACCTCTTTACTTTACTAATTTTCTTAATATCCTTGTCTTTCACTCTTTAAAGAATATTTTGGCTAGACCCCTTGGATTCGCCAGAGACGTGTGCTGAGCATTGCTACCCCAGAAGGCGTGACGCAGAAATTAGGACAACTACTTTTCTGTACCAACAGTCCTCATTCGTAGGCGTGATATGGGAAATACCATTGTGGTTGT
>JASHSN010000622.1 GCA_030038695.1 Nitrososphaeraceae archaeon | reverse complement strand
AGGGAGGTTCGTTTTGCTATGAATTACCTAGTAGATCGCGACTTTGTTGTTGACGAAATATTAAGGGGCTATGGTACACCCCTCTACGCGCCGTTCGGGGTCTATTCACCTGAGTACTTCAACGTATTGGATACAATAGAATCGTTTGGTTTCAGATATAATCCCCAGTTTGCAGAAAAAATGATTTCTGACACACTCACTAAGGCAGGCGCAACCATGCAAGCAGGAAAATGGTTTTTTAAAGGAAATCCGATTAATATTAAAATTCTAATCAGAAGTGATGATGCAGAGAGGCGATCGATGGGCGAACTCGTGGCTTCTGAGCTACAGAACATTGGCTTTACCGTTGAAAGAGATTATGGAGATTTGAACAAAGCAAATACCATTGTATACGGCTCGAATCCGCAAGACTTTCTTTGGCAGATTTACACCGAAGCTTTTGTCGCATCTGCAATTACCAAATACGACTCTACTGCCACATCTCAGATGTACGCACCATATTACGGTAATATGCCCGGTGGTCAAAATCCTGCATTCTGGAATTATCGAAATCAAACGTTAGACAAAGTAACACAGAGAATACAATTTTCTAATTTCACATCAGAGGGAGAGAGAAATGAGCTACTACGAAACGCCACGAAAGGAGGGATCCAAGAATCAGTTAGGATCTTCATTGCACAAACTAGAGAGCCTCTCGTTGCATCATCTAAGATAAATGGATTGATTAACGATTTTGGCGGCGGAATCACAAGCAAACTTTCTCTTATCAATGCTAGGACTCCAAAGAGCGATAATACTTTTGATATCGGTGTCAAACAGATTTATCAAGGAGCGTGGAATAATGTTGAAGGATGTAAAGATGCATATTGCGAACAGATCTACTCGGCGGTATCTGACGGTCCTACCCTCAGGAATCCCTATACCGGTGAGGTGCTCCCAATGCGAGAACAATGGTTGGATGTCTCTACCATGGGTCCTACCGGGAAGCTTAGGGTACCGCCTGATGTCCAGATTTGGGATCCTTATTCGGAGCATTGGAAGCCGGTGGGTCAAAATGCCTCAGCGATGAGTAAAGTCACATACAAGATCCTCTATTCCAACTGGCATAACGGTATTCCCATGGATAAATCAGATTTTCTTTATGCCTATTACTTCCCATTCCAATGGGGGACCAATACAGGAAAGGGCGATCTTACAATTGATCCAGAATATATGTCTCAAGCA
The DNA here is from genome assembly GCA_030038695.1 of Nitrososphaeraceae archaeon. Lineage (GTDB taxonomy): Archaea > Thermoproteota > Nitrososphaeria > Nitrososphaerales > Nitrososphaeraceae > Nitrosopolaris. The sequence continues at coordinate 4,737 of JASHSN010000622.1, read as the reverse complement.
CAGGCAGCACTTCCACTTGTAAAAGGCTTGAGATTCGTTGTAAATGACCGACTGGAATCTTATATCAACATGTGGCATTATGACAAAAAGGAAATCGCAGATGCAGCAACAATTTGGCCTGCTGAACCATGGGAAATAACCGCTGCAACAGAAAGACTTGTAACTTCAGGTAAGCTTGCTTATTCAAATGGAGAAGCTACAGCAAGAAATGTCGATTGGTTATCTTTACTCATTCCATTACATGCTGAAATGATCAAAGAAGAGCTCCAGAAGATGAAGGATGAAGGGTATGTTCCCCCTGCTCTTAAGGGAATTGTAAGCGTGGCTAATGCAACGAAAAGATATGTTGCAAGTATAAACTGGATCACAAATCACAAGAATGCAGTTATAGGAAATGGCCCGTTCTACCTAGATAGCTATAATCCTGTAGGGAAAATAATTACCTTAAAAGCATTCAGAGATCCTTCATACCCATTTCCTGTAGGTTATTGGTCTTTTTTCGCGAATCCAAAACTAGCGACACTTCAAAGTGTTAACGCTCCTCTTTTTATATCAAATGCGAAACCAACCGTTGTCAACATGACGGTGGATGTAGGGGGAAAACCTAGCAATGAATCAGTCGTCAACTACTTTATATCGAATAAGGATGACAGGCTGGTGGTTCACGGAGTAGCTAAGGCATCATCAGACAAAATAGGTGATTACCGCATAATATTACACCAAAACGATACTTCAAAACTTTCTTTAGGCCCTAACACTTTAAAAATATTTGCAAATAGCAGGGAGGCATTTAGACCGGATGTCTATAGTACAGTGCTAATAAAAAGTTTATCTCATTTAAAGCAATGACATGACCAGATTCCATTTATTCTTAATCAAAAGGTCGATAAATATGTTGATCGTTGTGTTTGCAACTATGGTGCTTACACTTGCTCTCCTGGGATCGACGATGGATAAAATACTGACCGATACGGTCAGATTTGACGAAATCAATGCTTTAAATGAAGGAAAATTTCATTTTCAAAGTCCAGAGCAGCGCCAAAACTATGTTAATACGCAAATCCTGGTTCACATAAGGGCTCTTGGTTTGGATAAACCGTGGTATTCTCCAGATCGCTTCAGTAACACGCTATTGAAACTTCTAACTTTGGATTTAGGACGATCGCATTTTTTTACGAGCAGTTCTGGTTCATCTAGTGTCAGGGATATCATAATGGAAAAACTGCCGTATACAGTTTTGCTGTTTACGTCATCAACCATAATTGTAACTTTGATAGGTGTCTACACAGGCGCATTTGTAGCGGACAAATCCGGTTCTATATGGGACAAAGGCAATACATTTTTCGCAGTGCTAGCTAGTAGTTTTCCAGTATGGTGGGTCGGAATGCTCATGATATATGCATTTGCTTTCCTTTACCCAATCTTTCCTGCACGTTCTACACCATTAACTGCGCCTTCAGATCCGTACTATATCCTAGACTTGCTCTATCATATGACATTGCCTCTCATTACAATAGTTTTGATGAGTTTTAGTGCATCGGCGTACATAGTCAAATATTTTATAGTTGGCGTTTTAAGGGAAGATTTTATAGCAGCTAAAACTACTATGGGACTTCCCAAGAAAAAGATAGTTTATTCACACGCCCTAAGAAACGCTGGTCCCCCGATAATAACAGGAATTGCATTAAGTCTGACGGCTTCATTTGGCGGGTCTATAATAATTGAAGCCGTCTTTGATTGGCCTGGAATGGGAAAATTATATTTTGATGCAATATCTGTAATGGATGTTCCACTTATCATTGGGCTTACTTACGTTTTTACCATAATTTTTGTTATCACGATCTTTGCCGCAGATATCATTTACGCCTTCCTAGATCCACGAGTGAAAGTGGGATGACTATTCAACTAGCCAACTCCAGAACGGCTATTTTTGGAAAGATTGCACACTCTAGAGGCGGAATAGCTGGATTAATCATATTGTTATTTTTGATCTTAATCACTTTATATGCTGTATTTTTTATACCATTGGATTCTTTTAAGCAATGGAACAATCCAGCTTATTGGATCGAATATCCAAAAGCGGCTGCACCGGCGTGGACAAATATAGGGCTGAAGCTGCCGGAACATATGATACTTAAATCTGACCAAGCCTTAGTGTCGAGCGTACATCAAAATGGAATACGTATTGTGACACACACATACGATATTGACTACGATTATGACTCTTACCCAACCGATTTTATGGTAGCTTATGGGGTGAAATATGGAGAGATACCTCCTGTCCTGCAGATAGATGTGATTAGACCAGATGGTAAAGCCTTTCAAGTTTATACTTCTGTATTACCACCTTCTATTACTGGGGCGTCGACCACAAACGAATTCGTCGGAAGGGTTTTTTCTACAGACAGCATGATAACGGAAAACCTTCGTCTTCAAAAGGGGGTTTTCAACTATAATCAAGATGAATCGCTTCCCCAAGTAATGCTTTTCTCTCAAACAGATAAAGAAACCATTTTAAAAGGAAAATATGAGGTGAAGGTAAGATTTTATCTTTTTGGTAGTTCAGATTCTGTCGAAAAATCTGATCTGGTTCTCGGTGGACGAGTCTATGGATTGATGGGAACGGATGAACTTAGAAGAGACCTTGCAATCGGTATTCTTTGGGGAACCCCTGTAGCCCTCTTTATAGGACTTACTGTCTCGATAGCGTCAATTTTCATAGGATTGGTTTACGGGGTTGTTGCTGGATACAAAGGGAATAGAACAGATGAGGGAATGATGAGAATAAATGATTTAATTTATTCGTTACCCACACTGCCCGTTCTAGTTATTTTGTCACTAACATTTGGAAGGAGCATATTTTTCATTACAGGTTTCCTTATAATTTTTGGGTGGGTAGGGGTTGCAAAAATTACAAGGAGCCTTGCGCTGCAGATTAAAAATTTGCAGTACGTAGAGGCCGCGAAATTAATGGGTCAACCAGACATAAAGACTATATTTATTCATATTATACCGCAATTGCTTCCACTGACCTTTGCTAGCATCGCGATAGCGGTTCCAGGTGCTATATTAGCAGAGGCAGCGCTAAGCTTCTTAGGATTAGGTGATCCAACAATTCCCACATGGGGACAAATTCTTAATGAAGCCAATTCTGCAGAAGCAGCAGCTCGTGGCCTGTGGTGGTGGATAATTCCACCTGGTTTGATGATAGCACTTACGTGTCTTGCTTTCGCACTTATTGGCAATGCGGTCGAATCGACAGTGAACGTCAAAGGTAGATAGATATGACAGTCAACAAGTCAAAATTGTTCATCAGGTTATGAAAGAAACGAGCATTATTATCATTATAGTTAAGACCATGCCACGTTTTGTCCAGTCGTAGTTAGCATACTCCTACTATGGACTCGTACAATGAAACGAGCTTGTGGACGGTCTTCCTTACAGAAGTACATTTGCTAGAATGAGTGGTTTGGTTAGTTTATTTTGCATATTTCCCTTCTTCAGATTTCGAAATACAAAAAAGTACAGCGATGTTATTCCACATGTGGAAAGGTAAGACGCCACCATATCATCCCCAATTTTGAAATATGTATACGATTTTCCCAATGTAATTCTGGTTATAGATAGGATAAACTATTTCTGGTATTGATGCAGGATTGTTGTTTCCTTTAGTTCCTATTACAAACCCAGAATAGGTCTCGTTTATTTGTACTATTCTATGGAAATTTTAAAAATAGTGAGTGATATGATTTTGTTAACCCACACCTGCAGGTGAATGTCTATTTTCGCTATGTCCCATTCTGTTATGAGCATTTAGCGTATCGAATGCTGGGCTAGTTAATGTACAAGAATACAAAGTATGACAGCGAATCTTGGCTTAAACCTTCCTCGTGATTGTTATTATTGTGAAGTGTAACTATCCCAAACGTTGCAATTTGCATTTGTTTCAGAAAATCCATCAATTCTCCATCAGAGACAGGTGTAGTGCCAAGCGTAATTACCTTTGTCAAGTAATCACATTTACTTTTATTTTCTTTAGCGAGTTCGGCTAAGCTAAGACGTCTTTGTTGTGAATATTGGAAGACGATTTCAGGTTTTGAAGGGTTTGCTGGATTACGCAATCTAATAATTTCTTCCTGAGGACTCGGTAACCTCAACGCTATAAGATGGTTATTGTTCCCGTTCCTTGAATTGACTTTTTGCTTTAATAGCATTGGAATTCTGTCATGGAGTGATTTAAGCAATGGTCTATCAACCAATTTACTTGCCGCGAGTGCTTTCGCCGGATCGCAAAAATGAGCACCTTGAAGCCCACCTTGTCCTTTAACATTAGGAAAAGCCACGTAATGCGTTTCAGACACTAAACATTTATCGCAGACGTGTCCTCTAAAGCCGAATATGTGAAGATTAGCCGCAGTATCCACATAATAGTTTCCCACTGGAGACTGCATATGAGAGCTCATAGGAAACAAAGGGAAAGGCATCCTAGATTGTGTTGGTTGAATTATGGAGGCACCCATTTTTTCAGCAAGCCCCTTAAGTGTGCTGCTTCCATACATGGTTGACATTTTAGCTTCCTGACATGGTTGACACTCCAGTCTTGGAGTGTAATAACAAGTGGATATAATAGAAAATAGGTACAGAATGATATTCGAGTCTGAACGTTCGGGTAAGAGTATATCGGATGTTTGCATCGCGTTTGGAATCTCGAGAGAAACATGGTACAAATGGAAGAGA
>JASHSN010000621.1 GCA_030038695.1 Nitrososphaeraceae archaeon | reverse complement strand
GGGTCAGCTAACCATAGAGAATTCGGAATAGGCTTTTACATGTCTTTCAACAATATATGAAAAATTGCTAACCGCAGACAATTACATCTAATCATCCGCGCATACACTTACTCCAATTCTGACCTGATTCGTTTAGCCAAATAATCCATAGTGACTGGCTTTCTGATAAAGCATCCCAAGCTTAAAGCTGGATATATCTCTCTTAGCGCCTCACGGTTTATATCCACAGAAGACATGAAACAGACTTTTACATTAATATCGATAGCCAATATCTTTTCACATAATTCAAATCCATTCATATGTGGCATATTAATGTCAGCCAGAAGAAGATCATAGAAGTTTGGTTTGAATTCTGATAATGCTATCACAGGATAATTAGATGTATATACTTCAATTCTGTTGTTAGCATCCTTGTGGTTATTGTTCTCTTCTATCCCTGCTTTGAACGTTACAGTGACATCTGCATCGTCATCTACAATCAATATTCTTTTCCAATATCGTTGTTTGACGGGTTTGTATACTTCGACACGTCTGTGAGCAATCATTTGGTTAAGACCATCGCATCATTTGCTTCTAATCCATACAGTGGTAACATCGACGATAATTTCATTAATTCGTTATCAATTGGTTTTCGAATAAAACAGTTGGCAGGTTCTGAAGAAAATATATCTAAATATACACCGTAGTACATTTCGCCACCAGTAAGAAAACAAATCTTAACCTTTTCATCCAATCCCTTAATCTTTTGGTATAAAGAAAAACCATTTAGATCGGACATCTTAATATCAAGAACTATCGGATCATATAAATCAGCGTTAAACTTCTCTAATGCAACAATAGGATTCTCGTATGAATCCTCCAGTAAAATCTTCCCTAGCGCAAAACAAATATCCTGTTCATCGTCTACTACGAAAATCCCTTTAATCATCTCTGCTGACGGACATCCTCCTCAATTTTTCACGGTCCATTTCCTTTTTCTGTGCCAACTTTAACTGCTTAGTTAGAGTCAGTCTCTTGCAAGCTGTGAAGTACCAGGAAGTGCTAGGGATGTGATCACGTATCCTAGTACAAAGTACACTATTACAACCATGCTATCCATACATAATGTCCTTAGCGCACCTAAATTATATAAAGCTAATTATATAAAACCTTAACATATAATCACAGAAATGACAATATTATTTAAAGTATATTAAATAAGTACGATATATTACCAGCGAGATATTATAATGCAAATATACAGGCATGATGGTGGTGTCAATGACTTGTTCCACTCCAAATGATATATTGAAGTCTAACGCACAACAACAGCAACAACAGTAGAGCTTGTAAAAAGTGGTATAAAACGTAACGTCAATAAGAGTGAAATTAAACTATGGATTTATTTTTTATAATTCCTACGCGAGGCTAACCCGGTTCATAGGGAAAGTCGGCAACCGCCTAACAAGTCTATGAGCAAGATAGTTCATAACGAGTTGGGATCGGCGGTTGTGAAATGACAGTATAAAAAAGCAAAATAGTCCCGAAGATAATTGCCGATTTGCCGTTGTTGGTATAGCGCGTACTTCCGTCCCTTTATTCGTTTCAAGTCATAACGATAACAGTGTGTTGGACAGAAAGTGTATATAGCTACCGCATTTTACTCTTGACCGCGTGTTCCAATATGGCGTTAAGGTATGTATGACAAATTTTGCACGTCCTCACATGTTCGTAGAACGAGCTTAGTACATTTTTCAACGCATCTATCTTGTTCTCGTCTCCTGTGTCGGGATACATCGTCAAATAACATCACTCCATATCTATTTCTTTGACTAGGTATAATAGTGTTATACCAATGAAGATCATGCTCTTTATGGCCCAGTATGACCCGCTTTCATTCTTGAGCTATTTCACCTTTTCCATAGTAAAGTATTATTCCACTTCCAGATGACTACATAATGTCGTTCAGTTTTATCCTTGCATTCAGCAGGCAAGCCCTATGACGGTAATACTTGTCTCAACCAATAGTCTATACCTGTGTATGGAAATACAACAATTAAGCTACAGAAGGGGATGGCATGCAAGACACAGAATTTTTATCAAGTTCTGAAGATTTGATACATATGAATAGGATTTTTGCTGGCATGCCTGCCAGTCACAAGAAGATTGAAATTGAGGAAACGGAGATTTCACTTGAAAAAGACAAAATAAAGGAAGCATGGAATACTATACTATATTTAATATGCCAGAATTAGTCGTGACCGAAGTTACGATATAAAAGCTCTTTATTTGAGATTCAGAATGCACACGTTGGAATTGAAATTTATACTACTACACAATGCTTCACATCTAGATAGATTATGGCATAAATAAGAATTCAGTTCTAATGCTACAGCGATACATAATTGGGAAAAGGGGAAGAATCAGCTATGCACTTTATCTATCGTGATTCTATCACCTTGAATTCAAGTTCCAATCGTTTGTGAAAACCATCTGCATTTATTCATGTGTCCTATACTGGCACGACTACCTAGATTTTGAAATTAATTTTTCTACCGCCTGCAGATGTCATTTGCATTCTTCCTGTCACTCCAACTGCTATGATCTCTATTCCTATTATTAACAGTGCTATTCCCAAAAAGATAGATATAAACACAGCACCAGCCAACGGAGATGCCATTACCAAGAACGAGATAGCAATGGCCAAAGCACCTGCACCAATGCTAAATCCTCTTGCCCACCCTGGCTCTCTCTGACTACTTCCTACCCCGTATACTATATGAGATATACCTGCAAACAGTAAACCGATGCCCACCATATATATCACAAACACACCTGTAAATACAGGATGTGCTACAGCTATAGAACCGAATATGAGGGCTAGTACTCCAAGTCCTACGGTACCCCATCGTGACTTGTTTGCGACAAATATTCCACTTATAATTTTCTCAATTCCAACGATGATCAAGATTATGCCCGCTACATATACGATTGTAGCCACGGTCATTCCTGGATCTATGAACACCACTATGGACAATGCGATAGCTAGAACACCGAGACCAATTAGTACGCCACGCTTCCAACCAGGGGAATTCAAATCACTCATCTAATAAAATATTATAACAATGTCACCTATTTAACTGAGTCATAAAGGATTTTCTTGATTTATTTTATAGAATTTTGTTATGTTATTTTACTTATCTGATCTTCGCATCTTTGAACGGATTGTGTAGC
>JASHSN010000620.1 GCA_030038695.1 Nitrososphaeraceae archaeon | reverse complement strand
GTGTTATCTGTAGAATTGTCATCGATCGCTATTATTTCGAAGCTCGGATAGTCTTGGTCTAGTAAAGATGATAAACACCTCTCGATATTCTTTTCTTCATCTCTTGCAGGCACAATTATACTAACGAATGGAAGCGAAATATTTGGTAAGTTGCTAACACGACTAGAAGATGTAACTTTATTCTTGACCGCTCGGCGGGAAGGCGCAGACAAGGATATTGCATGCAGTTGCGGCCGTGTCTTGAATCCAATATCTATTCTAGGAATCAAACGATAAGATCTAGTCGAGATAATAAAAATGCCTATCCACGAGGCGTTTATGACTATAAGGCAACTAGAAACAAACAATGAAAAATTTATGTCCGCTGCCATTTCTTATTCATGATGGAGATAATGTACGTTGCGACAGCAAGCACTAATGGCAATCGAATTTTGTAATGACTTAGATTACAAACCAATACTTTTCTTTTTGACAATATAATGTGAGCCCACCTTATTTCGATCTCTCCATTCGACATAATAGTAGTTCTTATGATATAGATCTATATAGACTGTCAGCAATTCTGTTAGCACCCATGTCATGAAAATCATCAACTGTTGCTGTACTTTCTCTTACAGCGTAAACAATTAAGCGAGCAGCATCCTGGTCTATACCAAGTATACGAGCTATATCTCCAGATTTCATACATAATAGTTGGTTTATAGTAAAACCATAACCTGCAAGCAGCTCCTTTAATCCGGCTGGTAAGTTGAGCTTATCAATAACCTCGCCATCTGAGTCATTCCTGATACGCCTCTTCATCGTACTAGTCAAATCCGTTGACGAAATCCGAGCTAGCGCATACCACAAAATTCATTTTATATTACACATGTCCCAGAATTTACACATCTCCCACTTACTTTTGAAACGAAACAAGTGTGATCACAAATATTATATGCCGCTTAGTAAGCGGTGAAAGAGCATGATGCGTTACCGTTGACCAGGCACTTTTGCAATTTTGGTATAATTTCACTATATGTTACAAATTGATATCCTTGATCTTTCAACCTACATATCATATTCTTTTGATCTTCTAATGCTTCGTACGGATCGCGCGGATGTAAAGCAATTCTGATTATTTCTATTTTTTGTTTATGTAAGAGCTCGAAGCGTCTTCTATTTCTACCAATATTCACAGTATTCTTTTCTGGGTCTGCACAAGAATCCCAGTTCAAAACCTTTGGAACTGGTATTTTCTTAAATGTCCTTTGAAATATCAATATCAATTTCTCTTGTATTTCTGTTAGTCTGAACTTTAATTTAGCTAATGTTTCGATCGAATTAATGTTTAGTTGCCAACATGGAGGGACGAATACAGCAGGATCCAATCCAACTTCTTGGAATATGTGAAGCCCTGCCCGTATCTCTTGTTCTGCAGTTGCTTTTGTACTTGTACCAAAGTTGTCAATCTGGCGTCTTCTAGTTTCATGATAAAGACCATGTAATGCTATTTCTGCTCTACAATGCTTGATTTCCTCTACAAATTTAGAGAACCTCGGAAGATCTTGCTCTCCGTTAAAGAACGGAACGAGTGCAATATTGTACTTTATTTCTAGTTTCTCAAGTTCTTTAGTGATCTTGAATGATCTTGATGCAAATGAAGGACAAGCATCATGTAGTGTAACTATAGCATTTTTGCTCAATAATTCATCCTCTTCTTAAGTTCCTTGAATCTATTTCTTAGCGTGACATCTGTTATTCCTGCCGCTTTAGCGATACTATGCTGACTAGTATGATAACCAGTTTTTTTACAGCTAATGTAAAGAATAGATGCAGCAACAGCCATAGGGTTCTTTCCGGCTGACAGTTCTCGTTTTATAATCTCATTCATCATGAGTGCAGCGAGGTGCTTTGCTTTTTCGTTAGCATTAATCATGTCTGCTAGTCTGATAAGACATTTGGATGGATCAATAGCAGGAAGATTAACATGAAGTTTATTCATTAATATTCTGCAGTATCTTGCTAAAATCTTTCGCTTCACATTTGCAATGGTTGCAATATCATGCAATGGACGTGGAGCTTCTGTTTCTCGACATGCAATATATACCGCTGCTGCGACTATTGTTATGTGGGTTCTGCCTCGCACTAATCCCTCTCTACTAGCATTACTTATGACATATTTTGCATTATCTATTACCGTCTCTGACAGTCCCAGACTATTCTTTAAAACATGAAAATCGTGATGGATCTGTTGGGAATTTAGATCCATATTTTGCTGCCTCCGAAACCATAGTGCACTGAAACAGTTCTGCTGAAGGCAATGTCATGTTTGACCGATTTAACAGTAGCCACAGGTGTCATTTTTACGTATTGCTTATTCCTCTGCAATTCTCCTAGAATGTAATTGAAGAATTCTACAGTTTTTTGAAAAGTCAACTTTTTTGTCACTTCTTGCTTCCTAAATATCATCCGAGTAATACAAGTATTAAAATTGAGTACAAGGATGACCATATCTTTCAGACCTGTAACAACGATTTGTTTGTTATTCACATAGGTCACTAGGGTGTAATTTAGTCATACAAAAGGAATTATTTAAAGCATTACTTTTAGCTAAAGTGTTATATATGTCATCGAATATTGCGAAAGTTTCTTGGTGAAACTGAAAAGTACAACTTGGATTGTCCTATCTTGAGCATAAAAAAAGCCGTTTTTAATAGACGAAGTTTTATTGATTTTTCATTGGAGATTATAAAGACATATTATTTTCTTCTAGCGTGTAATTTTTTTTATATAAAATTTTGTAAATTTATGGGAAAATATAATAATTCTGATTCTATTCTGCTAGTAAACTATTAATATCTAATAATTGCTGCAAGTTTGTAAAGTATTTAGTGAGTGACCTATGTGGAAACAATAAAAAAGGTTGCTGCTGGCTCAATGCATGAAAGCGTCCTGTCGATGCTTTTGTTCCCAGATGGGATGAGAACAGGTCTTTGTACATGCATTGTATGTATATACAAACAAAAGGAGTGTGTTAATACTATTTAATGAATTCAATAGCAGAATTAATTGTTGTTTTAGGAGGAACTATAGGCGTATCAATTCCTTTTGGGTTGTATATAGCCAGAATGATATCCTATGAAATGAGACCCTTAGAAGCTCCGCTTGCAAGGGTTGAAAATGGATTTTACAAGATTATTGGAATTGACAAGAATAAACAGATGACGTGGAAAGAATATGCTTTTGCCCTGATGGCTACAAATCTCATCGTTGGAGCTTTTATCTTCTTTATGCTAGTATATCAAAACGTGTTTCCATCTTCACCACATATGAATGGACTGTCGGTTGATTTAGCATTCAATTCGGCGATATCATTTATTACAAATACGGATTTACAGCATTATGCCGGTGACCAGTCGTTTTCAGTAATATCCCAAATGGCCACACTTACGTTTGCGATGTTTG
>JASHSN010000619.1 GCA_030038695.1 Nitrososphaeraceae archaeon | reverse complement strand
TAAGTTGTTCAGGAATCTGCTTTAGTAAACAGTCGTATTTTAGATTTAACGCAAGGCAGATCTCCACTTGTTAAATCAAATAAATGAAATGTATTTTCATTACAGAATTAGTTTGTACATATAAGTTGTGTAGCGAGATATCATTAGGTATAAATGGATAGTAGAATGTTATAGTGTAATGAATACTAAGATAACTACATTGTTATCACCGGTGTCATAGCGGCGATATTACTTTGTGCTGTAGGTCCCGTAGTAGCGACCTATCAACCATGGGCATACGGCTTTGGCGGATGCGGTGGCGGCTGGCGACACCACTTCTACGGACCTTACAGCGGTGGATACAGTGGCAACGGACCTTACAGCGGTGGATACAGTGGCAACGGACCTTACAGCGGTGGATACGGCGGCAACGGTTGGTACTAAATAAGATAGATCCATGAACAGTTGAATACCAACAGTCCATACATCCATTTTTATTTTCAAGATCAAGTCAGGCAAGAAGTTAATGTCTACGGGTTTTAATTGCATGACAATTCGGACATAATGCTACACAATTTGATTCTCTGTTATCTGACCTATCACCATTTCTGTGGTGCCAATCAACCACGTTCAATACCCTATTACAATTCGCACATCTATGATGTTGCTTGTCTAGAACCTTTTCCTTAATAGAATCAGGAAAAGCTTGTCTTACTTTATAATTCGCTTTTCTATGGGCGATCTTCCATGCTATTGCACCAATAATAATGACAACACTGACAGATATAACGAATGGTCCAATCCAAGCGTCTGTGGATGGTGAAATAATAGTATGAGGGTTGGCCACAGTGGTGTTAGTATTTGTAGACAGAGGATTAGTAGAATTGGAAGTGGGAGAATTAGGATTTGATGTCTGCCCGTTAGCCGCTAGATTGTTCCATGTAACATTATATGCCTTAAAATAGCCAGAACAGTAATAAGTGGTGTGTTCAACACATAACGGGTTAAAACGGATGTTATTTTCAAAGTCTATTGCTGCTTGGTGTTCTCCACGTGAGAATCCACTAGTATATCGATCTAGTGAAGTTAATGCATATAGATTTTGATTCTCCAACCCAATTGCTAATAGGAACATACTGGAGATTACCATACTTAGAACTACGTATCTCGCCTTTGTCTTTCTGTTGTTAGTGCTACCCATCCCGAATACACATGTGGCCTTACAGCCGTAGAACATTTTTGTCTCTCTTTGCTAATATACTTGATACCAGCTATATACCTTAACAATTCTCGTCATAACCAGGATCGAGATGGGACAAAAACTACGAGGTAGCAAGCGCGAAACCTTTATAGCTTAGTGGGTACAAACGTTTATAGCTTAGTGGGTACAATATATAGCATTAGTATGTGTAGTGTCACAGGTGTTGATAAGGTAAGAGGAGATACATTAGGTGTCGATAACGAAGAAAAAACCTCGTGGTTCAAGTGCACAGCAATAGCAGCGATGCTTGTTATTGTTTGGTGATTAGAATGAACATAAAACAACATGAGGACAGATCCAAACAAAAAATATTGGTAGCAACACTACTGATTTTTATTTTAGGCGTGTTTACCTACCATGTAGCATATGGAATCGTGATACCTACGGCACTTCAACGGACCGCAACAGATGCTTCGTATAAATGGGGATTCAAGAACGGCAAAAGTGAATGGGTTGATTGTTCTGACGCTGACGCAGACTGTCAGACTGGTCTAGCTGACTGTGCAGCCATTTATTATAGTGTGTATAACTATACAACAGGCTATTATAGTCAAGTTCCCAATACAGCACCAGTATATAATCAGACGGCTTGTATAGATGGTTGGGTCAATGGTTGGAATCATGTATGCGATCAAACTATGGCTAGGTCGTGGCCTAACAATGAGATTATTTGTCCTATGACGCATGGACGTGCATTAATGAATACTACAGATGGAAGTAGTAGCGGTCATCCAAACGAAATACCCACCACATGGCATGTTGATGCACGTGCCGTATGGCAAAACACAACCAATGATGGACAGCCTATGTCACAAGGTAAGAAATTCACACAATGTTTCGTCGCTAATGGAATAGGGAATAGGTGTGAAAATAGTGCATCCATAGGATAATGAACAGAAATGGGACTACTAGTATTTTTGATAAGCGTGTTTGCCTATCAGGTAGCGTATGGGATGACTATGTGTCCAAACGGAACAATGGACATCTGATGAGATAGCTAGATAGATATGAACAGAAACAAAGCAGAAAAAATAGCTGCAATAGGTCTGTTGGGTGTTCTGGTTATGATATTTATCGTGCAGAACTTCCATTCCATTTTTGGTTAGTGACCATGAGAGATTTTATAGAACGATAATGCAGCAATACAGACTGAATGACTATGGAATCGTATGATCATGGCTACTGATCTTGCACCTTTCGTTGGTACGGTTAGAGGCGGATTTCTAATTGGCCTAATAACGGGTTACGCAATCAAGAAGGTGATCAAGTTGGCAGCAATAACAGTTGGTCTGTTTTTTGCTGCTTTAGCATACTTGCAATATCAGCGTATTCTGAATGTGGACTGGCATAAGGTCCATGCAGTTTCACAAACTGGGATTGATTGGGTAGCGAATGCATTAACGCATGTTTCAGGTACTATAGGTACTAGCCATACAGCAACATTATCAAATATTGGGATTCCACTAGCATCTAGTGTTTCAGACGGCTTCGTAGTGGGATTGGTTCTGGGCTAGAATTAGTGACGATCAATTAAGGTGAAAGATACAATGCATCGATTCTAAAAAGGGCAATTCTGATCTATTGTTATAGCATGTATACCATTGGATCGTTCAGTAGTACAAATGTAACCGTATTACATAATATTTAATACATAGTGTCAATAATGCGTTTCATTGTTAAATCATAAACAGATAGCTGTAGCGACAATTGTTACAGCATGCATATCAGCACTTAGCTTGTCACATCAAGCATTTGCATTTGCGCGCGAAGTTACATTTACCCCGGGGGACATTGTATCCTCAACTGGGACACAAGTAGGGAAGGCACTAGCAGCACATGGACTTGGTGATGTATGCCTAAGTTGCTGGGGCACGCATAAGAGCCTATGCGAAAAGTCCTGCTGCTCTGTAAGTAATACATGTACAAGCAAAATGTAACATAGCTACGTA
>JASHSN010000618.1 GCA_030038695.1 Nitrososphaeraceae archaeon | reverse complement strand
GAGCCTAACCATATGTGAACAATCTATCCAAATCCAAGTTAGACGGTAAAATATCCATGTTTGTAGGCATGGATCTACACAAGAACTATCTGCAGATAGCTGTGATGAACGATAAGGGAAAGGTATTGGAAAATTCTAGGATAAACAACGATCTTAAACAGGTTGGCAGATTTTTTGATGAAAATATCAATGATGAGAAGGTTCGCGTAGTGATGGAATCGTCATCTGTGTGGTATAACATATACAGTTATCTGTCTGAAGAAAAGCATCTTAATGTAGTATTATCTAATCCTGTCAAGACAAGGGCTATTGCATCTGCAAAGATAAAGACAGATAAATTAGACGCTGCGAAACTGGCTAATCTATTACGAGGAGGCTACATAGCAGAATGTTATGTACCGGATAGAAGGATAATGGACCTTCGTGAGCTTGTTCGACATAGGGCTACTTTGGTTAGAATGAGAACCAAGCTCAAGAACAAGATTCATAGTATTGTACTTATGAAAGGTATTCAGATATCTAGTAGGCATTGTTCATTTACACATCTATATAATGAGGAACTGAAAAAACTAAATGATTACAGAATAAATGGATATCTACATTTAATCGAGTCTTTAGATAGCGAGATAAAGGATGTGTCCAAAAAGATAATGACGTTGGCCAAAGAAGATGAAATGGCCAGCCTGCTGATGACAATTCCTGGTATTGGATACTATTCGGCTTTGCTTATAGTAAGCGAAATCGGAGATATCAACAGATTCCCTGATTCTTATCATTTATGTTCATATGCTGGATTGGTACCATCAACACACAGCTCTGGTGGAATAACATATCATGGCAGTATAACCAAAAGAGGAAGTAAATATCTGCGATGGATAATGTTAGAATGTGCTCATGTACATATTAGAACTAACAAGAGCAGCAATATAACACAATTCTATACGAGGCTGGCCAAAATCAAAGGTAGTTCCAAGGCAGCTGTAGCCGCAGCATCAAAGTTACTAAAAATTGTGTTTTGGGTTATGAAAGAAAAGAGAAAGTACCATTACAGTTAAGGAGTCATACCACGTTTTTCGGATTGAGAATAAGAGTCTCGAGAGCCTAACTGTGGATTCCCTTAACAAATAGATAAAGACGGTAGTGAGGAGAGGCCTCGAATGAGTAGTTATCTATCTGTAAGTTCTATCAGGGATACACAAGAATGATTCAAAGATGAAGCATATGCGATGAGAAACGTTTAAGAGGAGTTCAGAGTATCCCAAAACTTCTACTTAGAACGTATGCGAAAAGTCCTGCTGCTCTGAAAGTAATACATGTACAAGCAAAATGCAACATAGCTATGTAGTTTTCTACTTTCTTCTCCCATCGTATGAATAATCGTCATTTTGTTCCTGATGTGTAGCTGATTTGTAGTAGGTAGTATTAGTAGCCAGATCAGCGCTGCGGTGTAGCAGTTTAAAGCATTGTACTTTACATGTAAAGATGCACTTTTACGTTATTTAGACGATATGCGAAATCTTTAAGCTCAGCGTAGCTGACGCATCTTGCTACAGATACTTAGCCTGTGGTCGATCTATAACTGCAGTATACGAAGGCGATATTTAGACTGGCCCAAATTGAGCGTAGATCCAAACACCACGTAAGTACAAGGGTGAATGGGAGTATTCCGCTGATTTCGCATGGGAGCTATAGATAACGTACTACTACAGCGACAAAAGTAAGAAGCCTGCAACAAGCTAGTTATGGATATCTATTGTGAAAGCACATGCTGCTTTCGTGGGAGAAGCAATGCCGCTACAAATTGCTTGATTATCAACAATAACTCTTGCTGGTTGGTTTACGAAATGAGACACAAAGCTCTGCGCTGTTGCATTTAACGCATTAATTAGTTCTGTCGCAGTAAGTCTTTTTGTCATATCAATACCTTGTGTCGTGTCTACTCTGCCATTAGCAAGTTGGTTTATGATTTTTGCATTCACATTTACAGGAATGGCGGTTTTAACACTACCCTTTGCTATAAATATTGCATTATCAATATTACTTAAAATTGCTTTCCTTATACCAGGGAGTTGCTGCTTTATTACATTCAGGTCATTGCCCAGTATTGAATTTGTTGTACGAATGGTCATTATAGCATTATTACCAGTAGTAACTGCTGAAGAAGGATTTGCTAATCTAGAAGTATTTGACTTTATATTTGGAACAGGAAGCTGAGCAGAAGCTTTTGATCCAATAGTAATGTTTTGGGGACATAACGCTAGCAATAGAATAATAATCAATGCGGATATCTTAAGAATAAGATATTTAGTCATTCAATAATACTGATGCTTGTCTTTTTTAAATAAACCATATCAGACAATACGATTAAACAAATATGTAAAGTGTACTTGATAAGAATATCTAGATGAAAAACCACTTTTAACAGAGAGATCTAATTTCAGTACGATACTTTTATGATTTTCTTACTATTTAATCATCTGGTCGCTGTTGTTTTATGAGCATTTCACGGATTTATGACTGTAAGTCGTAGGAATTCCATTAAAGAAGAAAACTTCAGTATCTCTGAGCAGCCGTAAATAATTTGGATCCCAAAAAAGTCAGTAGAGTGGTGATACTGATAAAGGCAGCAGGTTG
This sequence comes from Nitrososphaeraceae archaeon, assembly GCA_030038695.1. Taxonomy (GTDB): domain Archaea; phylum Thermoproteota; class Nitrososphaeria; order Nitrososphaerales; family Nitrososphaeraceae; genus Nitrosopolaris. Next base: position 585 of record JASHSN010000618.1, on the reverse strand, counting down.
GTGATCAGCACCATTGTATACAGCCTGTTGGCAAATGGAATATTAGATGCTTGATATTCATCTTTAGACCACCCGAGACCTAGACCAGCTATTACCCTTCCTTGTGATAGAACATCTAATGTGGCATAACTTTTTGCAAGCATTATGGGTGTATAATAGAACATGTTTACAATGGATGTTCCTAATGTAATCTTCCTTGTATTGCCAGCTACATATGCCAAAACATCGAGTGGGTCAAATGCAGTCTGATATTCAACTGGAAGGACTCCGTCAGGAGTTGCTGGAATGGTGATTGTGGTTTTAGTGGCCAAAGAATTCTCGTAATAGTCCATACCGAATCAAAACCCTCTTTTTCGGCTTGAATTGCAGTCTGAAGAATATTATCTCGTGTGGCGCGTGTGCGTGTTCCAAGGTTTCCATATATCTATACCAACTTTCATACACTTTACTAGTGTTTTTGATATAAAAAGCCTGTGACCATCTATAAGATTTGTATGAAAATTCGAAATCGTTTTAATATGTATTATGCTGGAACAATAGAATCGACATGGACATTATTTTAAAATACTGGCGCTATGGTCAAAG
>JASHSN010000617.1 GCA_030038695.1 Nitrososphaeraceae archaeon | reverse complement strand
CTGTGATATTCTTGTTGCTATTAATGATAGCATTATTTGTAGGTTTATGCGTTGCAAATGGTCTTGAACAAGATGAATGAAGCATTCTATAGATATTCCGGTCCCTACTGCAGGAATCAGTATATAAGCTCCAGTGATTGATCAAAAGTGCCCGAAAAGACTGTTACGAGATCCTTCAGGATCAATGAAAGCGCTTTCTTAGCTCTTGAGGAAGAGGCTAAGAAACGCAACATAAGCCTCAACACCCTTGTGAACCAACTTTTTCTGTCCTATGCCAACTTCGATCGATACTTCCAAAGGTTTGGCATGATAAAAATGTCCAAATTTCAGTTCAGGAAGATTTTGAAAGCTCTTCCTGATAATGAAATTGTTGAACTTGCAAGAGAGGTAGCTCAAAATAGCTCGAGGACAATTATTCTTGCAAGATACGGTACACTGTCGCTTACGACTATTCTAGATTATCTGAACACTCTTGCAGATTACGCCTATTTTGTCGAGCGTAGTGAAGTTCTTTCACCGGGGGAAAGACGAGTGATCACGTTAATGCATAGCTACGGGGAAAAAGGGTCAATCTTTGTCAATGCTTACGTGAAAACCCTCTTTGAACTGATCAATAAGGAACCGAAATTAAGTTCGACAGAAAACTCTGTCACGATAGAAGTGTGACTAATGCTACTCGTGTATTCGACAGCTACGAGCTCCCTTGACTCTGATGGTAGACGCCACTACGCTAGCTTGACAATGTCTTTCATGTTTCATTAAAGCCGCAAAGATAATTCCTATCCCCGTGAGCAGTGCTGCTGCCAAGAGCGCGTAACCAAATCCCGTTACAATTGGCGCTGCTGATTGTACCAACCGACCTGTTGGATCTGGGGTTCCAAAATTCACAACTATCAAGAGTACTGCTAAACCTATTGGACCTCCGATTTGACGAGAAGTGTTGATCAACCCTGAAGCAAGGCCTTCTTCTCCTCTCCTCGTTCCGGTGAGTGCGGCTATGTTGATCGCAGTGAAGCCTAACCCAGTTCCAAACGCTATGACGAGCATTGGTACGAGTAATCCAAAGTAGCTTTCTGTGAGAGAGATCCTCGAAAGTAATAGATAGCCGATTGTCTGCAAAGTCATCCCCGATATTAAGATTGGTTTGACACCGAAGCGATTCACGAGTCGTGCTGACAACAAGCCAGAAACGACTAGAAACACAACACCCATTGGGGCAAATGCAAGGCCATCTGAAAGTGCAGAGTAGCCGAGCAACTGCTGAAGATAATTTGTCAGAATAAATATCATTCCTACAAACGCAGCTACCTGAAGCAAGCCAATTATGTTTGCTCCAAAGATTGAGCTTCTTCGTATAAATCCTAAGGGCATAAGAGGTGCCTTTGAGCGATACTCGATAAAAAGAAAGGCAGCTAGGACTATGACTGACGATAAAAGAAGTTCGAGCGTTTCATGAGATCCGATCCCAATATTCTGTGCAATGTTGAGAGAATAAACAAGTAACATCAGTCCAGCTGTGACTGAAACTGCCCCAAAAATATCTAGATGTCTGTTTTCATGGGTTCGCCCCATGGTACTTGAAATGTACTTGACGGATAGCATGGATACAGCGACTCCTATTGGTACATTAATGTCAAACACCCATCTCCATCCCAAGGTTGCTGTGATTGCTCCTCCCAAGATCATCCCAGCGGCAAAACCTGAACCCGTAGCTGCCGCAAAAACACTTAGGGCCCGATTTCTTGCCATGCCTTCTGGAAAGGCTGCGACTAGGATTGATAATCCTGTCGCAGAAGTCATCGCAGCGCCTAGTCCTTGAACCACTCTTGCAAGGATCAAAACAAATTCAGAAGGAGCAAGACCACCTGTCAACGAAGCTAGAGAAAACAGTAAAGTCCTATGATGAACAACTTCTTGTGACCATAGATATCTCCCACACGCCCAGAAAGCATTAGAAAGCCTGCCAAAGTCAAGCCATAAGTAGTAACTATCCATTGCAATCCATTAGGAGATACACCGAATTCTCTTCCAATTGATGGTAAGGCGACCTGTACGATCGTAGAATCTACTATTACCATGAACTGCGCCAAAGTAATTAGAGCTAATACTACGGACCGTCGCGAAGAACCGGCCTTAGTTAATGTTTGCGAATTTGACATTTGATCTTCCGTCCTAGCTTCAGTCGTAGTCAATTTTTCTCGTGCTGATCTATTCTTTTTCTGTTATTTACGGACAAGGTATTTTTTGCAGCGAATTGTAGCAATCAAACTTCTAACATAGTCCACAACAAAATCCTCTTGGCAGCATAAGCGGCATAGGGCTAGGCATAGGCACAATCACAAAATTTAAGGCGTATAGAGATAGTCCAACTCAATTCCCCTTGCCCAATACGTATAGTAATGCCTCCGGCTTGGATCCAGCAATTGTATTTGCTCCTATTTCCACTGTCTCTTGCCTTTCAGTGTTGTCTCGCAAAGTGATGCAAGGAATATTCAGAATACCTCTTCCTGTACACCTCCCGAATCGGTCAATATCAGCTTTGCATTTTTTTCGAGCTGTAGAAAAGAAAAGTAATCCAACGGGCCTACAAATTTTATGTTTCTAGATGTAATATTGAACTCAAGGAGCATTTTTTCAGAACGTGGATGAATTGGATAGATAACAGCGAAATTAAACTGCTCAGGTAACGACTCTAGAGCATTTATTATATTCTTGAACCTTTCATGACAATCTACATTTTCCGCCCTGTGAAGGGTTACTAGGAAGTAGTTGTTCTGGCATAACCCAATACTTTTCAGTGTTATTGATTTATGTTTTGAGATTTCTAGATTTTGGTTTAGAGCATCAACAATAGTATTCCCAGTAACAAAGACGCTTTCTTGTGGAAGGCCTTCTTTTTGCAGTGTGGATCGGTTATATTCTGTAGGAGCAAACAAAATATCGCTACAATGATCGGTCAATATACGATTAATTTCTTCTGGCATTGTCTTATCGTAGCTCCTAAGTCCAGCCTCTACATGACCGACCTTTATGTGAAGTTTGGTCGCTGCTAAAGCGGAAGCTAATACACTATTTGTGTCTCCCTGAACAAGTACAAAATCTGGTTTGTTCTTACGCAATACTTCTTCTGCCCCAGTCATAATTTTACCAGTTTGAGCAGCGTGAGTGTCCGAACCTGCATCGAGCTTATAATCTGGCTCGGGTAGACATAATTGATCAAAAAAACCCTATCCATTTCAAAGGAATAATGTTGTCCTGTATGAATTATAAAATAATCTGAATCTAATCTTATACATTCTTTAATAATCGGGGCCATTTTTATTATTTCAGGTCTTGTGCCTAAGACAATGGCTATTTTCACAAAAAGCAATCAAATGTAGAGTAATTATATGTATACTCTACCGCTACCCAAATGAGCTTTAAATGAAATACACAACGCATTTTGTACTCTCTCTTTGAGCTGGCCATAGTTTTTACAAAGCTATTCAAATCAAATGCCACACGTACACACACATCTATGCTAGTACATTTTATCTAACGTAGAGTAGGTAATGCTCGTCGACGCTGACGACGATTTTGAAGATTTGTTTGACGATTTTGATCGGATATTAATATTCCTTTGTCTAATATAGATAATGCCTGTTCAAAAAATTTCACAAGACCAAAGGGCTGCGGTAATAGAAGATTGGCTGGACGCCAAATCAAGAGATGAAATAGCACACGACAACTTGTTGGGTGCTGGCTCTGTATCTAGTATAATCAGTGAGTATAAGAAGGCTCAGCCCGAACATGATGCTGATGATCTGCGAGAGCTTGGACTAAAGCTCAGAAAATCAAGGATTACCGCACCTGAGTGTGCTTTAGGCTTTAGACCGGTCAGTATTATGAAAAAGCGACAGCGTGGCAGCAGAAGCAGTTTTATTTGCTCAGGCAGACATACCAACAGGGAGAATCTGTCCTGCGATTTCTCCCATTTGGTGTGTTTGTGTGCGAACTATCACATCTGCAGTTTTATTAGCGAAAAAGGGCACAAGACCTGAGACATTTTGTCCTAGAAGAGGTCCGAGTAAGTGAGGCATCGTCAGTTCACCACTTGACAATTGTCCGTTGATTGGTGCTGAGAAAGAAGAAGATTGCGTATATGCTTTCCCGTTTACTGTTCGGTAAGTATTAAACAATTGTGCCAAATCTACTCCAGCCTGTGACCCCTTCATAATTCTAATAGGCACGCCAATGACACCGGCTATATTATGAACATCGACCTCGTAAGACATTGTTCCGTTTGGATTCAGATGGAATTTCGCTGTTCCTGTTGCAGGAGTATCCACCGGAGCTGGAGCTCCTGTTGGAAGCAGGACGTTCTTGCCACTTAAAGTAGCAACAAAATCTGTCTGCTTTTGTGCATAACTAGAGATCGGAACTATCGAGACAGCTGCAATTAGACTTGCAACTAGACAAGCAATAGTTGCGAGCTTGTACATCTTTTTAACCCCGATATTCATAATGTTATATGACTATAAATGTCGGCTGTTTCCTTTGCAAACATATGAAAGCATTTGCAAGATTTGTGGGATGGGTGTGAAACGTGAGGCATAAAAAATAATAAAATATAATATTAGAGAAAAGGGAAAGGATTTTTTACGGAGACTCTGATATTAGAGAAAAAGGAGAGCGTGAACGTAACGAGTGGATTTCCCGTAATATTAAGACCTTGATTAACTATGTTAACTCATAATGTTAATCGAAAGTTATATTTTCGACCGTGTGTAGGATTCTGCAATGAATATTACGGAAACTGAAGAACCCATAAAGATTATAGCAAAGACATGTGGTTGTAGAGATAAAAACAAAGAGAGGGTGACCTACCAGTTAATAGATTCATATCACTCTCTTTGTCTAGATAAGAAAGACCTCTTGTACGCAGAGTTGGAAGCGTGTCAAAGACTTCTAAAATATGCTGCAGACGCAGATAAGAATGCCGTGGGATTAGAGATAAGAGAATTAAAAATGGCATTGGATCTTTTGACTTAACATATCTCTTGATAGAAGGGATTGCTCGATCTTCTGCGGGTAATGGTATGTTAATATGAGGATAGAGTGACCGCAGATGGACCAGCACAATATCATGCATAGAAAGTCATCTGTTGTCCCGGATACTGTATTCGTTATCGTATTATTCTATGGGCGCTAGTTATTCACTATATTATTTATACCTAACATATATTATATATTCCTACACATATCTCACTGTATGATTTGGAAATATGTATGGATTGTGCTCGGCGTTATTTTAGTTGCAATTGTACTAATGGCTCTACACGAATTGCTTGGCGTGATATGACAAAAATAGGATGGAAGACTTAGAGTTTGCCTTGGATTTTGGAAATTCCTGTTGCCTAAACCATTAAAGCATTTGTTTACATTCAAAGATATGAAATGAATTCGAAGATAGCGGAATACCTTAATGAACAACTGGCAGTGGAAAATGCAGTAGTTGATAGATTAGTAACAAGGATTCACGAAACACCCATATCTGATCTGAAGCAGCATCTAGAGAAGAAGCTGAGACAAACCATGAGTCGTCAGGAAAGAATGTATGAAGTGATTAACGGCTTGGGTGAAAAACCTACTGACACAAAGGTCAACCTAACAACTCTAAAGATGCCACATACAGAAGGCATAAAAAAATTGAAAGATAAAGTAGAATCATTGACGATTCATGGAACCGAGGATGCAAGATCAGCAGAGAACGAGATTGAGAAAATCAAAGAAGACCTCATTATAGAGAAGGCTGGAGTCATTTCATATAAAATACTACTTCGAATTGCTGAGCAAATAGCTGCACTGCAATTCCATAGCAGTATTCAAGATGCAGTAGCTGCACTTAAGCAAAACCTAGAGGAAGAGGAATCTACGTCGGATTGGATCACACAAAATGCTCCAGCTATGATTGATCAGTTATGGCCAAAAATTGAATCATTGTTAACTGAGTAGGCAGCATACACAACGATACATTTCACCCATCCAGTTCTAATTCTTAAGCAGCACCAAGGTTTGATTCAAAGTTGATACCCAATCCGTCTGGATTTTTATGCAATTCATCGTATTCTTTCAACTCTCTTTTTGTATAATTTCTATGTAGCGTCTTGACAAAATTGTAAACAAACAGGAATTGAGTCAAACCTATTGTAAGTGCAAAGAACAAAAGAGGAGGCATTGCCCAATGAAATACGGCTGGCAGATCTGCTTCCCTACGAATAGCTCCCTGCATACCAATTACGTCAAATAATATGGCCATACCGAATCCGCCAAAAATTGTAAGCCAAAAGTGAATTTCACCAAGGGTTTTACTCAAATGTTTCTTTGTAAGATCTGGAAAAATAGCATAGATTATGCCAAATGCCATCAACAATGGACCTAATAGAAGTGATAGATGTATGTGTGATGGCTGGGCCATAGTATTATGAAGATACACATCAGTCCCCCACATACCCATCTCGGCTCCTTGAAATCCTCCGAACATCCATCCTGCTATCCCTGCAATAAAGAAACGTGTTGTAATATTCCACGATATTTTTGAACGCCAAGTGAACAACAAAATTGTTATGATTGTCATTGCAGAGGGCCAAACAATACCTAAAGATGCGGTTTGAGCCATTATTTGAAGCCAAACAGGGTTAGGAATATCCATAAATACATGATGAGAAAAGACGAGCGTAGTGAAAGCAAGGTAGAACGGCCAGGTCCTATAGTTCCATTTAAAAAAAGGAACACGCTCCTTTCCATATCTGGGAGCTAAAAAGTATATTGCACCTAAAAATATGAATAAAGGAAAATAGACTATGGGATGCCCAAAGAACCACCATGCATCTTTGGTTAATAGCCAGTTTGACGATGCAATAGGGTTGTTAATAGATTCAAAGCCAATAGCTAACTGCACAAATAGACCGGGATTTGAAATTATCTGAACCATGGCAGATACAAAGGCAGATACTAGTACTATCGGCACAGCAGGAGTTGCATCTCTCCATTTTTTTGGAAACCATGCATTGATTCCTGTCAATGATACCCATCTGACGCTTGCAGGTAAGTCTTCCCTGTGTGTAAATTCTTGATCTACAGTCTTGATTTGATTATCCGTTATCTTCTCTTCAGAAGAAGACTTTTCACTTTCATCACTCTCTCTGCTTTTATTCTTCTGAATGTCTATGTTTGCCCTCACTAAAGGATGTTCGTGATATTTTTGTTCTCCTTTATCTTTTTCATGCATGTATTCAAATATCTGGCTACCAACTGGTAACTTCCCTCTAAGCAAGGTAGCAAGTATTACGATACAAAAGATCGTAATAGCTACACCGACAAGAACATCCGCTATCTGAAATATAATAGCCGCAGACATCTGCCATGTTATTGCTGGGAATCCCGGTAGGAAAGTTAAGGGCATAAGGTTGTACCAACCGGCACCAAAATTAAGTACTACATCTGAGAACAAAAGTATTACTGCTACCTCCATAATACAGAAGGATATGAAGGCTAATTTCATGCTGGCCAAGGGTTTTCTCCCCCACTTGCTTACTGCATAATAGCCGAACCAGAACGTATTCATGGATAATACACCAAAGAACATTACTTGTCCATGAGAAGTGAGTAGGGCATAGAATAATACGTTGTCAGGTACGGGGGGGACAGGTAGGTGACCTAGGTGGGCTATGGTTCTTAAGTGTACGTCTGTCTGTAATATTCGCATAGCTATTGCGCACGCCCCAGCTACCAAGAAGTTCATCAACATTGTTCCTATACATAGTAGTACCAACTTCTTGAGGGAAGGCGAAACATCATACTCAGGCAACGGAGGCGGTTCATCAGGATAACGATCCATATCTTTCTGAGTATCTTTCATATTAATTCGTCAAATTGGCATTATAAAAGGATTAATAGATTGATGGGTTTTTTTCGCTGCGTACTAGTATTCATGTCAACTAGCGATGTTATTAATGGACGAGCGCTGGGTACTCTGGTTTGTAGAGCATTGCTCTGAGCCAAGCATTGATGTCCTTTGGTGGATCTTCTCGTGCTAGATTACGCTCAAAAACAAGCCTTGCTACTCGTTCGGCTGTGCGCACCTCCGTATCCAAGATGTTACTTTGTGGTGGGTATAGCATGCCCATCTTAAGCTGCTTGTCAGTCACCTGGTCTGCAGTGGCCCGGGCAGCTTCAATGAACA
>JASHSN010000616.1 GCA_030038695.1 Nitrososphaeraceae archaeon | reverse complement strand
AGTATTAATATCTGATAATTGCAGCAAGTTTGCAAAGTATTTAGTGAGTGACCTATGTGGAAACAATAAAAAAGGTTGCTGCTGACTCAATGCATGAAAGCGTCCTGTCGATGCTTTTGTTCCCAGATGGGATGAGAACAGGTCTTTGTACATGCATTGTATGTATATACAAACAAAAGGAGTGTGTTAATACTATTTAATGAATTCAATAGCAGAATTAATTGTTGTTATAGGCGGAACCATAGGCGTATCAATTCCTTTTGGGTTGTATATAGCCAGAATGATATCCTATGAAATGAGACCCTTAGAAGCTCCACTTGCAAGAGTAGAAAATGGATTTTACAAGATCATTGGGATAGACAAGAATAAACAGATGACATGGAAAGAATATGCTTTTGCCCTGATAGTTACAAATCTCATCGTTGGAGCTTTTATCTTCTTTATGCTAGTATATCAAAATGTTTTCCCACCACATATGGGTGGACTGTCAGTTGATTTAGCATTCAATTCGGCAATATCATTTATTACAAATACGGATTTACAGCATTATGCCGGTGACCAGTCGTTTTCAGTAATATCCCAAATGGCCACACTTACGTTTGCGATGTTTGTGGCTCCTGCATCTGGGATTGCTGCCGGCTTTGCTTTTATCCGAGGTTTTATAAGAAAAAATTTTGGTCTTGGTAACTTCTATGTTGATTTTATAAGAATAATTCTAACACTATTGCTTCCTGTAGCATTCGGGTCTGCCTTGCTTCTTATGGTGTTAGGAGTTCCACAGACACTGAATTCATCAGTTACAATAAATCATACTTTAGAAGGTCACAATCAAACTATTGTGACAGGGCCTGTCGCGTCTTTGGAATCCATTAAGGAGCTAGGATCTAATGGTGGCGGATACTATGGTGCAAATTCCGGTCATCCATTTGAGAGTCCTAATGGTCTTTCAAATATGTATGAAATGTTTCTGATGCTAGTAATTCCTTTGTCATTTCCTATTGCGTATGCCAAGTTGGTAGGAAAGGGCCGCGGAATATCATTACTTTTAGCCATACTTATCTCATTTGGAATCTTACTGGCCATATCGTTCAGCCAACTAAGCGGACCTACAGGTTTAGAAACTAGGTTTGGTAGTTTTGGTAGCGAATTTTTCAATACCGTCTCTATTTCTACGAATACTGGAGCGGCTAATTCAGCACTAAGTGGTATGTCATCAAATCCAACAATATCTTTCTTCCTTGGTATGTTTGTTCAATCAATTCCTGGAGCTGATGGTACGGGATTTATCTATACGATCATTTACGTGGTCATAACCCTGTTTATAGTAGGTCTAATGGTTGGTAAGACTCCAGAATTTATGAATATGAAAATAAGCCCAAGGGATATCATGATAGCAGCGTTTATCTTCTTGATACATCCTGCATCAATTTTAATTCCAACTGTTATTGCTTTTACTACTGGAAATGCTCAGAGCGTATTAGGTGTTCCTGCTCACAAGATGACAAATGCCACAGGTTTTACTCAAGCATTATACGAATATACCTCTGCAGCAGCTAACAACGGCTCTGATTATCTTGGGACCTCTGGCAACACACCGTTTTGGAACTGGTCAACTGCGATAATAATGTTCCTTGGAAGATATCCACCAATAATCATGAGTCTAGCTATTGCAGGTTCATTTACACTTAAGGATAGAAAAGAAGCCATCGAACCAGTCAAGACACATGGTCCTTTGTTTATCTCAGTATTAATAACTATGACCTTCCTCTTGACAGCACTTACTTTCTTTCCGGTCATAGCAATAGGACCATTTTCGATGTAAAGGAGATGAGATAAGAGAATGAAAATATTAACAACAATGAGCAAAAAAATCAAATATAATAAAAATAGACCTTCTATCTATACAAGAGATCTATCAAACATAAATAAGAAACGAGTAATGGTTGATTCCTTAACAAAACTAAATCCTTTGTATTTAGCAAAAACTAATGCAGTAATGTTTACAGTAGAAGTTGTATTTCTGGTTGTTCTTGCTGTTGGTGTAGGTCTTTCAAGCATACCAAAGGTCTATGCCAGTCAAAGTCAGGCATTCTATTATGTATCAGCTGCGATACTAATTATAACCGTCTGGTTTTCGACATTTTCAGAAGCGTTATCTGAAGCCCAGGCTAGGGCTAGAGTAGATTCTCTAAGAAGCCTGGAAAAAGAAGTTACGGCAAGGAAATTAGTAGGTGAAGGTGAGAGTAAGAAAGAGGTTATCGTGGCCTCTACCAATCTTAAACCCGGGGATGAAGTATTGGTTTATGCAGGTGAGGTAATACCAAGGGATGGTCTTGTTTGCGAAGGAAAGGCCTTTATAGACGAATCAATGATGACTGGAGAATCGAATCCAGTATTCAAAGAGAAGGATGATCATGTCATTGGTGGAACAAGAATAGCAAGTGACAAGCTACGAATTGAAATTACTGCTGAAGCTGGAAGGAGCTTCCTTGATGAAATGATTAATCTTATAGAAAGTGCCACAAGACCTAAGACAAAGAATGAAATTGCGCTAACAATACTGCTAGCAGGGTTATCATTAATATTTGTAATGGTGGTTGGAAGTCTTCTTTTCTTTGCTTACTTTCTTGGATATATTGCTGATATTGCAATGTTAATTGCACTTCTAGTAGCTTTGATGCCCACAACAATTGGAGGACTGCTATCTGCTATAGGTGTTGCTGGTATTACTAGAATTGGAAGAGATAACATAGTAGCCAAGTCTGGAAAAGGAATTGAAGCAGCTGGAGATTGTGATATTTTGATATTAGACAAGACAGGAACGATAACAGAAGGAAGCAGGGGTGCAAACGAATTCGTACCTTTGCAAAAATATACAGAAAGAGATGTAGGTCAAGCAGCTTTCGCAGCGTCAATTCATGATATGACACATGAGGGTAAATCAATGGTACATTTAGCAGAAGAGAAAAGGTTCATTCCTCCATTAGTAGAAAAAATACTGACTGCCAGAAGAATTGATTTTAGTGCAGAAACCAGATTTAGCGGCATAGATTTTATACCAAACAAAAGAATAGCACTTGACAAAGAGCTACAGGAAGAGGCTACAGCCATTCACAAGTTTGAAGATGGAGATGGAGAGGGACAAGTTGGCGGTACTAATGGTAATGCTAAAACTAAAGTAGCAAACCTGCTCTTAGAATTAGACCGACGTAACGAAGAAGTAAAGATCCTTAAGGGAGCTGTAGATGCAGTTCTAAAATTTGTTACACATGTTAACGAAGCTGAAGTGAAATGGAAAGCTCAAGAAATAGCTAAGAATGGGGAAACACCACTATTAGTAGCAATAAACGATGAGGCAATCGGTCTTGTGTCTTTGAAAGACAACATCAAGGAAAACATTCGTCAAAAACTAGATGA
>JASHSN010000615.1 GCA_030038695.1 Nitrososphaeraceae archaeon | reverse complement strand
AATGTCGCCGATATCTATGGTTATTAGTTCATCGAATCTAGGAGCAGAAATGATAGTTGTTGGCATAACAAGAACATCAAAACTTTAATAGGTTTTTAATTCTTCATTTGTTTAACAGTGAGTGAACAAGGATTTGCCCTTGCTGACGATGTATATTTGGACTGTTACTAGTTCCTTTGGCATTATGCTATATTGTTACCTTTAATATGTAAAAGATTTCTTACCCAGGTAGAAAATGAACACTCATACATTAATCATCGGAGATTCATCTTACATGCCAGAAATTAAATCAGAATCAATTCACTTTGTAGTTACTTCTCCACCGTATTGGAATATTAAAAAGTATGGACCAAATGGGATGGGTCCCAATCAAGCTTATTCAAAGTATTTGGATGAGATCCAGCTTGTTCTTAAAGAGATCAAGAGAGTGACAGCACCAGGTAGGTTTGTGGCAATCATTGTTGGAACTGCAATATCAAATAACGGAATGAAATCCATTAATGCCGACACTGTAAGAATCATGGAAGATTTCAATTTTATTTTTAAGAAGGAAGTCATTTGGGTTAAGCCAAAAGGTACGCAAGGATTATGGCAGCGGGGAGTAACAAAATTCCTGAAAAATGAGCCATACCCTTGTTTCTTTAGTTTGAATATAATGCATGAATATATACTGATATTTCAAAACGAAGGCGAGATCGAGATCCCTATAAAGACCGAACACAGATTAGATGAGGACTTTATTAAGAAAGTTTCGTGGAGTGTTTGGGAGATTGCAGTCTCAAATACTAAGGGGCATCCTGCTCCCTTTCCTGATGAAATACCAAATAGATTGATACAATTATACACTGTTGAAGGAGAGACGGTTCTAGATCCCTTTGGTGGTAGTGGAACAACAATGAAAGTTGCTAAAAAATTGAACCGAACTTCGGTGGTTTATGAAATCAATGCTGCATACATCGAGCTAATCAAACAAAACGTAGGTTGGAATTCTACAGTTGATTTAGATACGAGTCATGAAATTAAGATCAGAAAATAAATCTCAAACTGAATTAGCAAAAATCAAGTATCTTTGTGCTTTAGACTGGGAATTGATAAACGCCGACACAGACTATTACACACATGGATATCATCCATATTCTGCAAAATATATTCCTCAAATTCCAAATAGACTAATATCCGCATTTAGCAGAAAGGACGATCTGATTCTCGATAATTTTGTAGGAAGCGGAACTACCCTGGTAGAATCTAAAGTATTGGGTAGAAATGCAATTGGTGTAGATGTTAATCCACTTGCTTGTTTAATATCGAAAGTCAAAACTACGGTAATAAAAGAGTCTACTATAGTAGAGATCTCGCATTTTTTGAATAATCTCCGAAGAGACATGTTTCACGAATGCTCTTCTCCTGACTGGAAAATGCTGCGTGAGTATTGGTCTCCTTTTGATAAATTGCATCCGAATATATCAAGATGGTATCATCTAAATGTAATCCGTGAGCTTCTCGCAATAAAAACCAAAATCGATGTAGTAACAAATACGGAAGTTAAGGATTTTCTACTGGTGGCATTTTCTTCACTCTTGCGAACGGTTTCTAATGCAAAAAGTGGTTTTGGAAATCTAATGATCGACAAAAATGCTCCGCCAAAAAACAGAATAGCGGAAAGGTTTTCACTTGCGGTCAGGAAAATGCTTTGTAGTTTGGCTGAATTTAATACTGTAGCGACGAAATCTCAGGTCTTTATATTTAAACACGATAGCAGGAAGGTCGAATTTATTAAAGACCAAACAATAGATTTTATCTGCACGCATCCTCCGTATATGTCAGCTGTTCCGTACGCAGAATATCAAAAATTGTCACTTTGGTGGCTTGGATATAACCAGTATGATATAGAAAAATCATTAATAGCAGGTAGACGTAGTCGTCCAGATACACCGCAAAGATTCTTACATGATATGGAGATGTCATTATTAGAAATGAAAAGAGTCTTACGTAAGAAAAAATATTGTTGTATTGTTATTGGCAATCCCGTCTATGGTGGCAAAACTTGGAAGTTGAATGAGATTATAAAACAAAATGCGGTTGATATAGGTTTTACTCACTTAAAACAAATTAGCCGAGGTAAGTACCATTCCACTATGGGCAAAATGAAAGAAGAATTCATATTAATATTTAGGAATGATTGAACTGAATCTATTTTGGATGGGATGTTTTGATCAATATAAAGTGAACTTAACACGAAGAGGATCTCTACGACTTTTTGGCGAGTAAACAGGAGTCCAGTCTCAATTATCTATTACGATTCGGCTGGATAAGCCTTGCCAGGCGGTGTATCGGCGAATCAAGAGCAAGCCAATGGCTAGAGCGTAAAAGCATCTATGAATATTCTGACGTTGGTAGCCATGATCATTTAGTGGCCACAATATTGGGGTATGACTGAGCTCAAGGGTTCTATTGTAACGCATGTTGACCGCAGCCACCTCCTCATCAGTGTTTAATATTGATAGCATAAGAATTACTAAAAATTTCTGGTGTTGTTTTTGAGTTCCAGCTCTTGAATCCTATATCTATTTCTTCCCGATTTGAATCAACAACGATTTGTAATCTATTTGATCCTCCGTCTCTTGTTGTGTTTGGTATGCTGTATTCAAAATTGACAGGAACCGTGTTATTCCTTAAAGATTCAGGGAATTGAGGTTCAAATTGAATCTTGTTCTCGATCATATTCATACTCATGCCAAGCATCATTTCACGTAATGCATATATGTACATGCCAATAGACCAAGCTTGAAGTATACATGAGTTAAACGGTTGGGCCCTATCTCCTCTGTATGTTTCCGCATACATACCGTTTTCAGACAGGATTCTATCTGCCATACATTCTAGATAATAAAGCGCTTGTTCTTTCCTTCCATATTTCACCTCGCTCACGGCAGCCCAACCTGTAACAAGAGGCCAGACGGCGCCATCGTGATAAAGACTCGGATGATATTTTTGATCTAGACTGCTCAATGTCCTCACTCCCCACGCTGTAGTAATGTCATTTTTTTCTATTCTCCGCAGAACGGAATCTGCTTTGAATCTTTCCTTGACTGTCTCTGTTAGCAAAAGAACTAGGGCATTCGGACGTATGCTGCTATCTTTTGTATTGTCTCGTCTAATAGTATCATAATAGAATCCATTTTTGGCGTCCCAATATTCTATATCAATATGATCCCGTAATTTTTCCGCACGCTTAGTCCATTTTTCCTCATTGAGATCATCTCCAATCACTCTTGCTAACTCACTTCCGATTTTCAAACTTTCATGAAATAGTGCTTGTACGTCTATAGCACTTTTTCTCCTGTCAATATGGTCCATCCAAGTAGAATCCTGAATAGGTAACTTTTCAGCAACACCATCAAAGGCATGTTCTATGAGCCCGTCGCCATCTATATCTTTCAAAAAGCCCCAGTTGACTAGATCTATAATGGATTTCCACCTTTTTTGCAAATAGAGGATATTTCCCGTGGCAAACACATATTCGCGTATCGCCCATGGAAAAAGAAATGTAGAATCAGCCGAGCCAAAAGTAGTAGTATGAAGAAAAGCTTTGCCACTAATTATCATAGGGAGCTCTCCTTTCAATGCCATCTTCGAGTTCTTCCTGGCCTGGTGCCGGAGAAAATTTTCGATTGTTTCAATAGCAAAATTGTAATCACCAGTAGAAAGATAACCCCTCAATGACCAACCTGTATCTCTGGCCCAAAAATTAGGAAATCTCGGTAGCCCAGCACAAATCCCAACCCCAAGCTCGTCGTAATCAGCCTTCAAATATTCTAAACTTGTCTTTGCTTTTTCGAACGCCTTGACTAACTTGACAATAGTCGAGTGCTGTCGAGTTATCGTAGTATGATCCGAAGAAATCAAAGACTGGGGACTAAAATCTAAAGTCGATGAAGGAATGGTTTTGTTAAAGTGATTTTGTAGATCACCGAGAAGTTGGTTATAGTGATCTCTGATATATTGGTACTCCTTCAAACATTCTTCTGCATTGGTAAAGCTCCCCGTAGCCACTAATGCAAGTTCGCAAGTTTTTCCTGCTTCAATTTCAAAATCGTACGAAATTTCCAAATCGTTATCGAAAGAATCCATTAAAACCTTTGATGGTCTCAAACTCTTTGGTGCCACTCCAATTGTTCCGTAGTAATGCGCGAGGTTTTTTCTCGACGAAGCAGTCTGGATCTGTAAGCAATTATCTTTAGTAAGCAACTTCGAAAAATTACTCTGTGAAATAGCAGCTAGGCCATAACTCGTAATGTTGCCATCTATAAGGAAATGTACCCGAATTTTGCGTTTAAATTTCTTTTCCATCTTCTTTTCTAAATCCGCCTGAAAATTTATGCCGCCGCGACTACGTTTATCTAACAGATCTAGCTCCAATTTCATAACTAACCCTCTATTCTCAGTTGGCACGAATAATGTTCTCTTGACTTGCAAACCGCCAAAATCGTGTCTCGTATAAAGGACACCTTTTTCATGTTTAGACGAGACTACAAAATTGGGAAGTCTCTTACGTACGCCTTCATCCATAGATATTTCTATTACAATTCTGCCGAAAGATCGGGCAGGGGGCACATATAAACCCCCGTTATCATATATTACCCCCATCCAAGACCATTTAGCTGAAATTTCTCCATTTGACGAACATACAATATACGCCTTTTTGCCAGACAGAATTAAGGGAGTTGTGAAGTTTTTAAAGATCGTGTCCTCATTTGATGTGCTAGATTCAGAGTCGTCTATCATGGAAGGAATAAAAATTCTTTCCCTACGATTGCTTATACAATCGTTAAAAGTGAAAGGTATTATAATTTGTTCAAAACCTTCCAGTTTACTCAAAATGACAATCCTGTGTTTACGTTGTTCTTCCAAACCTCCATCTTTTATTATTAGAAACCTTGCGCTCTGAAAGGGCTTGAATGGGATTGGGCGGTCCTCTGATAATGTGGCTGCATTCACCATGTGTTCAGAGGTTGCAATGAAAATTGATTTTTTTGGTACTGGAATCTCATCCACATAAACGTCAACTGATACTATATTGCCACCTAATGGTACCGGTGGATTTAGTAGAGAAAAAATAAATCCTTGGTAACTATTCGTTCCATCGATTATTGTAGCATTCTTCAAGCTCCCTTCTATATATGATAGAAGGGTATGTGTTTTGTCTAGAGTTCTAACTAATTTTATTCGCCCCATCCTTTCTAAGAAACACTGTGTTAAAAGTCATTTCGTTCCACCTTCGTAGAATCATTCTCTTTTATGTATCGTAGACGGGCTACATTCATCTAGCTTCTCGGTAATTAATCATTATGATATAATTGTTCAGCCAATATCAAGGGATTTCGGTCTCGATTGGAATTTTCACTAAGGAAATTGGAATTGTCACTAACGAGGTCGCGGTATCGATCGTATTTCGATTATAATTCATGAGATCTTGATTATCTATTAGCCTATTTATCAGTAACTTTCAAACTTCCAGGGGTTAAGTGTAGCAGCATTTTTCCATAAAATATCTTTCTTAAATTGCGGTGCTAATAAGCTCATGTTATTTCGAATTAAAAATATGATAGCATATTAACGTAGGACTGTTGAATGACCATATCACTATGCGCAACCTACAGAACCAGAATTGTTGGACGATTGTGTATGCTGTCACCAAACTAGTGACAGAATACAGATCCGATAAAATCTGATGTGTTAGACGCTGCTAGATCGAAACAGATCGAGTTACCGATTGACTGAGATCCAACCTAATGAAAAACCATCAAACATCGTGTGTTAATTAATGCTTCGCTCGTGATTGCAGTGATTCTATTGCCTCAGCCATCTATTAATTTTTCAACGCCCAGACGTTCCTTGTCCTATTCGCCAAATCTACCTACCGACAATTATAGTATGAATCGTAAGTTCTGCCCTGTCGATAGACTTCGCTTTCATTCCAGTATGCAGTAAGGGTGCGGCTACTTGCACTTGCAAGTTTGTCATTTATTTACATATTTTTCTAGACGTAAAAGCTAATGTAGCGGTCATCGTCGTCGTATTCTGATATGCATAAACCTTTGTATAATACATCGACAGCAGCCATTTCCATTAATCGTCCTTGAGATACAATTTGAGCATAGTGATAAACATTCAAGTCTTTCAGCCTCTCCAAAAACGTAGATTCTGTCATTCCATGCCTTCTTGCTCTATCCAGGAGAAGCAAATAAAGTCTATGGGAATGATAATTTGTGTGAATAT
>JASHSN010000614.1 GCA_030038695.1 Nitrososphaeraceae archaeon | reverse complement strand
TTTACACGTAACGGAGTAGCAACTGGATACGTGGTGGTTCCAGAATTTCCAGGTGCTCTCAGTGTTTCACTAATAATGGCTTTGATGGTCGGAATGACGCTATTGATACGGTCTGGAAAAAGCATTGTAAGTGTCAGATAGAGACTATATTTATCAATTTGACAATCATTGGAAATACTTTTCTGAAAGGATGTCCGCCTACTGACACATGGATACGACCATGAGAAGCTTTTGATTAGTATTCATTGGACATACTTAAAAGACAAAAAAATATAAGCATATGGAATACCATTGTAATTATATCATTTCAATTAGTTTTTGGAATTCCATTGTAGACTATACAATTGTAAAAATTAATAGTTTTCTGCAATACAAAAAGCCCTAACAATTAATCATTAGAACACTTATTACGCTGGTTTCCACGACATAACAAGTAGTCTTATCGCAACGTTTAGGTATGACTTGTCCCCTGTAGCGGTGTTGAGTTGACTTATCATTGTATACTATACTCATAGTGACAGTGTTATTCCTAATGCTAATTACCAATATTCCGGTAGCTTTTTCTGAGGAAGTTATTACGATAATTCCGGGTTCAAGTAATCATAATGATGCTAAATTTTTCGATATGCCTTCTTATTTCATACAAAAAGGACAACAAATACGTTGGTATAACGCTGATGATATAAACCATAGAATAGTTATCACAAAATCTGGTGGAAAGGAGATTTTGTCAGATTCTGGCGGAATAAAACCGAATGATTCATTCCAATATAGGTTTGACAATGGTGGTATCTACAATTTTTCCTCTCCTATGTACCATTGGATGCAAGGGAATGTTTCTGTTAATAACGACATCTCTTCAGTAACGATGACTAACCCAAAGATCAATGTAACAGTACAACTAACATGGGCCCCGTCTGTACCAAAGGTTGGACAAATCACCCACTTTAAAATTATATTTATTGACAAAATAACCAACAAAAATCAAAAACACATAGACTACGTATTTTCAATTGACACACCTAAGAATAAGACATCATATCAACAGATGCTTCATTCGTCATGGGGAGTTGAATCTGCTGCTTACAAGTTTGATACAACAGGAATCTTTAAACCCAGAGTAACTATTGATGCCATACTCTTTCAACCAATCGAACCAGTTGAAGATGATTTTAAAATATTGGTAAAAGCTTGATATGTTGCACCCTGGAAGAAGCAAGCCGGTATCATTCATTGATAGAGATTTTAAGCCGTCAAGCCAAATATCGTAACGGTCTTTTATCGCGATATGAGAAGAACTACATTGACATTTGAAAAAGATAGGCTACCAATATGCAGTATAAAGCTGAGTAACAACAGTAACCACAGTTTTCAAATGTAGGAAAAGCCAACCAAGGTGTCACAAGAGCCGAAAAAATACTTTTAGGAAGATACCGTCGTTAGCGTCTCAAAAAGGTGTCTCAGTTGCCGGTTGTTCTACACGCAGACTGGCCGTAAAAAAAGGCTAACACGCTCTCCTGTGTGTCATACGAGTCGCCGTAGCAGTTATTCACTTGTGTAATAGAAACATGGCAACGACAGTAGACCCTGTAGGATTATAACTAATCAATTCTTAACTCACGATGATATCATTCATTTGGTACTTCAACGGCGTGATCTATGAACATACGCCAGAAAACATGTGAGCTGAGATATAGGAAAATAAAGGAGGAGAACGTGTACGTTCTATTTAACCTGTTATTTTGTTGGACTATTTGCTGTTGCGCCAACACTATATGTCACAGTAAACTTTTCTCCACTTAACTTATGGAATGCTACAGCGGTTCCTACAAAAGGTGCAGTTCCTGATGGTACTGGGTTTCCTGGAGGCATAAATTGGTCTGGCTTAATTAGGGTTATCGCGACAGCACCTGAAGGAGGGATAGCAATAAGCGGCACCCCATGAGCAGCGTCGGCTGTAGTGAGGTTCTTATAACCGTGTAGGACTACCAATTCCACTGGCTTTGAAGCCGTCCACGTAACTGTACCTACCCATAGCTTCCCGTCAGAACGAGGAGGAAGGACCATTACTAGTTGGTGTCCTTCGTGTCCTGGAAGTGGGTCTTGCGATGAGGTGCTCGTGTTTTGAATAGTGACATGTGATGAGGATTGAAGAGGGCTGGATGATGCAGCAGAAGCTGATAGTACCATAAAGTTGATATTGCCAAAAAATATCCCAACAAAGATGGTCACAACTGCAGCTGTTGCCAATATTCCCAAGCGTGTTTTCATAGTAGTAAATGAAATTCAGAACAGATCCTTCATCCTCCATACTTGTGCGACAATGTTTCACAGGTCGTACTAACATTCTCCGATTGAATGTTTAGGATATGCAAGCAATTGCAATTAAAACCAATTAAAGCAAGATCTCACATCCAAGTCATCTTATATAAGAGGGAGCGATTTCTGAACCAAAGGTATAGGGTAAACCGTCTCGAGATCCCATAAGCACCATATTACTTGCAAGTGCTGAAGAGTCCGCCTATATAACAAGATGGTTGGATAATCTATTCAATAGTTTATATTATCCTGTGTCATTTGTATAAACGACGAAAGTTAACATACCTATCCCATGACAAAAGCTTGGGGCGATAAGCGATTTGCATTTCATGTCATGCAAATCGACGCATAATGCTTATCGTCCCGAAGCTTGATTCTTACAATATCCGGATGTGACAATGACAACTGCCACAGTCAGATATGGGATTATTAATTAAACTATCAGCCGGTTTAGCCTATAGTTAGTTAACTTTTTTAAACCGATATTGTACGCTGAATAGTTCATGAGACAATGAATGTATGGAGGGGTTGGGTAAAGTAAACGACGGAAGTTAAGTCATCCCGAGACAAAGGCTCGGGGAATAACCGATTTGTATTAATGCATGTCATGCAAATCTACACGGCCTTATCATCTCGAAGCTTGGTTCTTACATATCGCAGAAGTATATATTATTCAGTGGGTACTGAGTAAGTGATGTTGGATAAACGAGCCAAATACTTTTATACTGGGCAAATGAGAAGGATCAATGCGTTGCAGACGTCAATATGGTAACACACCCACAAAATCCAGTAACTTTTGTGTTATCAATGATGCCAAGCTCACTAGAGGAAACACTGCGGCTCTTGCATTGAGCAGCTATTACCAATTCGGATTTGATCAACACTGTATTTCATCGATCTTTTCCTTTGTCATTAAGACCGTCTGCCATAAGTACTTTTATCTTACCTTGTACTAATGAAAAGAGTCCTCCCAAACAACGGTGAATCATCAGTCTATTCATCCAGTTCATATCGATTCTTTTACTCCTTGAATCCATTTCTTTCTAATTGTAACTTTTGATAGGTCTGCTGCATTAGCAATATCGTTACCTAACGCTATAAAGTTGTGGATTGTGTATCCAGCATATAAAATATTCATTCGACTAGATGATAGCATGTATACACTTCCTGACGGGAGTCAAGCCATGTCAGTAAGCCGTGATGTCACATGATTTCACCTGTGAGCGAAGATACAACAATTAGATATGGTAGTATCATTTCAAGAATTATGCTTCAACTGCATGTTGGATAAGCCATCCAATCTTTTAAATAAAAGATAATGATTCTATTACTCATGAATGATTCTAGTATTGTAGAAGTATTGGGAATGTGGCATAAACCTAAATCGAGTGTAGCGATATCGTTCGTTAATAATTCCATTTCCCCAAATGCGTTTACATCCGTGTGCGCCCGCTTTGGACGCAAATTAGAAGATAGTCCTTATGGTGCAGCATACAGGTTGATGAATCAAGGCTATAGACGGCTATCTGAACTAGCATGGGATGTCTGTTATGAGGAAGATGCTTTTGATCTAATAGGTCAAGCTTAT